>JANYGY010000136.1 GCA_025362255.1 Planctomycetales bacterium | reverse complement strand
TCCGTCCGTCGTTTCAGCGCCGTCGAGAATCAGTTGTCCTGCGAGGTCCAGTCATCGGTCGTGACCTTGCGGCCTTTGACGTGATTCCATTCGATCTTCTGGAAGGTGAAGCAGATCTCTTCGGTCAATTCGATGTGCGTGCTGTCGCCGGTGGTTTCGGGCAACACCATCTTGTGGCTCGAGACCGTGGCGTTCGACAGGGTGATTTTGTAGAAAATCTCTTCCTTGCCATCGGTCGACGTGTGAACGAATTCGAAGACGACGGTGGGCAGCACCTCGTTCGACGTCAACGCCTTGATGAACAGGGGCGACATCAGTCCGACTTTTTTGCGCATCACGATCGGTTCGTGACGGCGTTTACCGGTCGCTTGGCCGGTTGTCGCGTCGCGTGGCGAGACCACTCCGCACGAAAAGAAGCTGCCTGGGATTTTGCCTTTGTAGGCAGCCCGGTCGCTTTCGCCGCTGAAGGATTTCTTGGTGTCGTTAACCGTGACGTAGAATTCGAAGGCCATGGGATTTTCCTGGAGGGTCAGATGCCAGGCTCAGCGGGAATGCCGAGCACGTGCCACAGTTCTTGCTGGGCTGGCTGGTGGTTTGCGAGCAATTCGCGGAATACCGCGTGAAAAGGTTTGCCGCCGAGATCAGCGGCACGTTGGGCGAGATAGCCGACCGGGCTGTGGGGTTCGATGGCGAGGAACCACGCCGCCGCGGTCTGCAGGCAGCGCATCGCTTCCTCGCGATCGATGGCAACGCCACCTGCCGAAGTCGAGGAAGTAGCAGCCGCGAAGGTCTGGCCCGCATTCTTGGAGGAAGTTTTCAAAGGTTTTTCGGCGGCGCCCGGGTTGAGGAGCTGACGTAATCCGTTGCGCAGACCGTTGAGTCCGGTGTCGCCGTCGTCGAAATGCGGCTGCAGATGATCGTTGATCTGGTCGACGAGCTGGAGGGTCGCCTCGACCAGCGCTGGATCCGTGTCCGTGGGCATTCCGCCCAGACCGTCGGATAGCCACTGCAACGCGGCGCGGCGGGCGCGCAGTCGCGCAAGCGGAGGGAACCCCGCGTCCCAATAGGTCGTCACCACATCGGCGATGACCGTCAAGCCATCGCGCAGCCCAGCGGCGCCATGAAGCTGATACCACGCGCGCGCCAGGTACACCGCGGCGAGGAGATCCTTGGAAGTCGAGGTGAGGATCTCCGTCGCATCATTGGCCACCTGGGTCCAGTCGACCGGGCTGCCATCGATGGCTCCGAGCTTGGCGATCTCGGCTTCGAGGCGGAGAAATACCGGATCATAGCGCGCGGAGGTGCCGGCCGGTGCATCGCCCGGAATCGGTTGAAGCAAGGAACTGAGGTCACTGGACATGGGGCATGATCCGCGCAGGAATGGAGAATTGACTCAAGAGATCACCGAAAACAGCTTGCTCGATCCCTGTTGGCTCAAGCACCAGGCAGGCTTTGAAGGTCACTGGTTTGCCGCTGACGATCGCCTCGATGGGCCACGTCATGAGGTAGCCGCCGCGCTCTTGGAGCACCGGTTCACCGCTGCGGAACAAGCGGATCCAGCCCCAGTTTTCCCGGCTGATTTCGCGCGGCCGCCATTGGCCCTTGAGGATCCGGATGGAGATCTTCACCACCGATGGTTCAGCTTGTTTCATGGTCGCGACAAAGCGAGCATCCGGACGTTCGTAAAAGCCGAAGGTCTGACTGCCGATGCCGAAGACCATGTCCTCGATCCCTTCACGCTGCACCAACGTGCAGGTGAACGGAGCGTTGACGGTTTCAGAATTTCCGCTGAAGAACAGCTCGCGTACGCGGGTGGCCTGGGCCAAGGTGGCAGCGTACGATTCATCGAACGTCACCCCAGGATGGCCGAGGATCGTGGCGCTGCGCAATTGCTCGATCGGAGTAATCGCCGACCACAGCGACCCGGATACCGGATTGAAGAAGCGCGCGAAGTCGTTCAGCGCCAGCTCGGTTTTGGCGTCCTTGGCAAAGGGGAACAGGCTGGCGCATTTCTGGCCGAAGACGCTCGCCACCTGAGCTTGCCAGATCCCGTCGCGTTCAGTGGCAAGTTCCCGATCAAGCGGGGTGTAGAGGCTGTAGAGGATGGAGTCGAAGCCGCGTTTGATCGCCTCGCGCTTGTCCTCGGGCTGGACGGCGGAAAGGGCTTCGCCGATGCGTCCTGAAATCGCGTTGAAGCGCTCGTTGAGCACCCGCACCTTGGTCGGATCCTGGCCGCGTTTCCACGGTTCGGTGGAACCCAGGAAGGTGTCGACATCCTTGCGCAGTTCGCCGAGCGCGCGCAGGCATGGCTCAGTCCAAGCGAAGTCTTCGCCGGTGGCGAACAGTTGCATGGTGGTGGTTTTGAGATTGAGCTGCTTGAGGGCGGCGCGGATGAATCCCGGATAGGGCGAACCCTTGGCCGCCAAGCGGGTGATCAATTCCGGCACGTCACGGAAATCCTTGGCTCCCGAGGCCTGGGAGGTGGCGATCAGGGTCAGCCACTGCCGACGGTGATCTTCGGCGTACAGCTCGGTCAGGCGCCGTTCGATTTCGCTGCGCGGCAGGCGGATGTCGAGTTCTAGAAACGTGCGCGTCAGGGCATCGGCTTTTTCGGCGACTCCGCGGCGCACCGCCTCATCCCAACCGCGTTGCGAATAGACCAGGGTGAATCCGTGGGTGGTGACCAGGGTCGCTTTGTCGGATTCGAGCAGTTCCGCCCGGGCTTCGGGAAACTGTTTCTGGACACTGCGGATCACGTCTTCGTAGCCGCGCCTGATCCATAGGGTTTCGCCAAGATCCTTGGTGATCGCATCGACCAGCCGGCGATCCGGCTCAACCGCACCGCGTCCGCTGTTGAGGATGCTGGCCAGCAATTCGAGCTGACGTTTGGCGAGATGCTCGGTGTGATAGTCGACTTTGCCGGTCTTCTCGAACAGACGATCGATGCCGACATACCACCGCCGTTGGTCGGTCAGGGTGCGCAGCAGCAACTCACCGTCGGCATGGATCGCTCCGGTCAGCATCTGATAGGTGCGGAACACATCGTAGAGTTCATCTTGCTGACCGCTTTTCCCGGTAGCTGCGGCCGGAGCCGTGCGCAGGCGGGTCAGGTCGGCGCCGAGCTGGGCGACGCAGGGATCGAGGAACAATTCACGGACCCGTGAAAAATAGAGGTTCGCGACCCCATCGATCGCCGGACCCAGATTGCCGTGATCAGCTTTGATCAAGCCGGCGATGCGATCGCCCAGCTTGTCGAGCGCTTCGAGATTGCGGGGGATATCGTCTGCCCGGTTGTGGGCGATTTCGCGCACGTCATCGGCAGGTGCGCGGGTTTCGGCGATCAAGCTGATCTGGCGCCAGCCGGTGACGATGATCCACATCATCGCGACTGCCGACACGGCCGGGACCACCACCAAGCAGAAGGCGCGCATCTGGCGGGCGACCACGCGCGCGCGCCAGGTCGGCTGGGCGAGGTTGCGATCGACGGGCAGGACCTTGGTCAGCAGGTTGCGGACGAAAAATCCGCCGCGGTTGTCGAGCGCATCCTGGACGGCGGTCGACGAGGCGAATCCCGATTGGCTGGCGGCGAGGAAAATCGTCTGTTCGATCTTGGCACCGGGCGCTCCGCCCGCGCCGGCACCACTTCCGTGACCTCCGCCGCCGTGACTGCCGCCGCCCTGGTTGCCGCTACCGAGACCCGGAACCGTGCCGGTCGAAACGCTCTGCACGTGGAAGCAGCTGGTGAAATAGCAGCCGCGCAGAATCACGCTGGCATGCAGACCTGGCCGGCACAAAGCGTCGAGCCACTCCTGAAGAAAGCGCGCCGTCGCCTGGAATTGAATCGGGAATTGAAACAGTTTGCGCACCGCGTCGTCGCCGGTGGCCGTCCCCAGAGCCACCAACCGGCGGTTCTGCAACGCATCGACCAGGGTTTTGTGCTGTTCAGGCCATTGCAGCGAGGCTTGGCCGACCACCGGCCAGGGCAACGTCGCCCCCAGGATCTGCTCTTTTTCACCACGGCGCAAAGCCGCGGCGAAATCCTTGAATCCACCAAGATTGTCGCACTTGGTAGTGACCACATACAACGGAACCGCGACGCCTAGCACCACGGTCAGCTCATCCAGCCGTTCGCGGATTGCGCTGGCTTCGGCGGTCAGGTTGCGCCCCTTGGTGATCAACTCGGCGACATTGACGCACAAGAGCACGCCATTGAGCCCCGGCGTGCCGCGCGCGCGGGCGATCAGCTTTATCAGATGCCGCCATTCGCCTTGCGCGCGCGGATCCGTCAGCAGCCGACCGGCGGTATCGAGAAATGCCGCATCATTGGTGCACCACCAGTCGAAGGTGCCGGTCGGGGTCGGCTCGCGGCCCGCAGGCCGTGGCGATTGCGAGATGAAACCCAGCCCGGAATCCTGAAGGAAGCGGGTCTTGCCGACGCCCTGGGCGCCGATCACCACGTACCACGGCTGATCGATCAGCGCCAACCCGCCACCTTGCACCGTACGCAGTGCGGGCAGCTCGGCGTACCACCGCTGATGCAGCGCCTTGATCGAGGCGCGTGCGGCGCTGGTGCCGGCGGCAGCCGGATTTTTTCCCTGCTTGAAGTTCAGGTAAAGGCCGACGCCTTCGACGATGAGCGCGAGGAGCAACGCGACGCCGCTGGCCATTGCCAACAGCACCCACAGCACGCCGAGGCTCAGGCCGATCACCCAGATCAGCAGCAGGACGACGCCCAGGACGATGGCGATGACAAGGTGCGGCATGGCGGATCTAACGTGCGGGGAAATCGCGAATGAAGGATTCGATACGTCCAGAGACCAGGGCGTTCAGGCCGATCGCGGTGACCAGCACCACCAACCCCAGGACCACCGGCGCCAGCCACACCGGCCAGCCGCGCCACCGCATCAGCTCCGCTGGTTTGGGCGCGTCGCCAATCGGTTGCCAATGCGGTGACAGTTCGCTGCCCGTGCCGCTGGTGGCGCCGCGGGCCGAAAGGATCTCACCGGTCATCTGCTCGGTCAGCAGCTTGCGCCGTTCAGCGCCAGACGCGTCGCTGAGCTTGCCGCGAAAACCCAGAGCCAGGCAGAGGTGATAGACCTCGAGGACATCGGCGCCCGCGGGGGTCTGCGGGTGGCGGAATTTTTCCAGCCGAAGATAGAATTCCTCACCGGCGGCAAAGCTGTCGAAGTGCCGCATCTGCAGCGGATTCGCTAACCACGCGTCGCGGATGTGCAGGTCGGAGCCCATGATCCGCTCGTCGATCAGGGCGACATAGGCGTACTTGGCGGCGTCCACATGATCCGCCGGCATGGCGGAGCGTTGCGCCTTGGCGACGAACTCGGACAGCAAGTGGTCGCATCGCGCGCGCAGGGTTTCGGCGTCTGCCGGCCGGCTGGCGGTGAGGCCGCAGACCAGCTTGACCAGTTCGACTCCGTGGTTGGCGAGAATGCCGTTGGCCATGTGAGGCCTAACTTTTCACTGCGAGGAATTCGGCGCGCGCGTCGGCGAATTCGGGCGGCAGATAGATCGCCAGCGAGCGCGTCTTGGCGACGATCGCCCACTCGGCGGCGGTCTGATCCAGCTCGAAATAAGTCCCACCCGGTTGCACCGGGATCTCAGGCGGCGGCACCGCAAGGTAGATCAGGCGGATCCCCGGCATCGCCTGGGTGGTCAACGCCGAAATGCGCCCGGCGCTGGCGACCTTGGTCTTCAACGGGATCTCGCGCAACGCGCGTTCGGACGGCATGCCCGAGTGCACGCCGAGGTACAACTTCGCTCCTTCGAGCGCATTTTCGGGAATGGTTCCCGCCTGGACCCGGTCGCTGACCGCCGACAGCGCGATCGGGATGTAGCGTTGCGGCGTGACGACTTGGAGCAGCGCCCGCAGGCGGGCCTCAATCGCGCTGAAGCACGCCATCGGCTCATCGTGGCGATACGTCGGCAGGTCTTTCGGATGTCCGTCATCGGCCAGGGTCATGAGCTGCGCCGCGAGCGTCGCGAGGTGCAGGAACACCGCTTCCGGATGGTGATGGCCGACGTTGACCACATGCAGCAGCGTCGGCAGATGCCCATTGAGGGTGTGCAAGGCGATGAACGAGGCCGCCTCGGAGACCGAGAATTCGACCAGGCCATGCGTCCGAGCGCGTCGTTGCAGCGCCAGCTCGGTGCTGCGCCCGACCAGGATTTCTGCGATCCGGCGCACCGTTGCTGACAGCGCCGGGTACGCCCCCAAGCGCAGGCAGGGGGGCACGTAGTCCTCGGAGATGACGAAGCTGCCGGCACCTGAACGCACTAGTTCAGCGATGCGCAGCGAGGTATGGCCTTCGCGCGGCTCGTCGCCAAAGATCAGCCGCAGGTTCGGGGCGGCCAAAGGGATTTCGCGCTCACGGCCGCCTTGCGTATCGTCGATGACGGTCGCGGCGCGCGTCCTGAAACGGGTCAGGCGACCATCGTAGCGGCCCTCGGGCGTGCAGGCCACGGATCCGGGGGCGGTGGTCGGCAACGCCAAATACACCGCGATCTGGTTGGCGTTGGGCGGCAGGTGCTCGGCGATCGCCCGATGCGGCGGCAATTCATTGGGATCGGAAAAGCGGAAGGGGGTGCCGTCAGGAAACACCCCATCACCGGCGACCAATCCAAGTTCACCGGCCGCCAGCGCCAAGTGATTGAATTCGAGATGCTGGATTCCGTGGGTGAAGCCGGCAACAGCGCGCAGCACCTGCACCAGCTGATCCTGATGATGGCGATCATTTTGCTGAAAATGCTGGGGGGAGAGAAACATCCCCTCATGCCACAGGACTTTATGCGTCGAATACTGGGCAGGCATTATTTCCTCGAACCTTTTTCATCATCGGGCGTCTGATAGCGCTGGCCGTCCTTGCCTGATTTGGCTGAGGCCGGCTTGCTCGCCGCCGACGACTCGGGTTCGCCGCCGGCAGTCGATTGGGGTTCGGCTTTGGGTTCTTCACGCGGCGCTTCGGTCGCTTCGCCATTGCGGTTGCGGCGGGCTTCGTCGTCGGTCACGAAACGCACGCTATAGCCGCTGAACACCACGACTCCGTCATTGAGCTGGTCGATCGGCACGACGGTCTGCCGCGGGCTGCCGTCGCCGGCGCGGTACAGCGCGAGCACCCCGATGAAGCGGGCGGCGTCCTCACGTTTGGGCAGTTCCAAGACCACCGCATCGTCAGCGGCTGTGCCTGGGGAAATGGTTCGCACCAAGACCTGGCCGACCAGATTGCCACCCAGGTTTTTCGCCGCGTCGGTCCACAGGCCTTCAAATGGCGCGGTGAGAAAGGCGTTGTCATCAGTGAGTTGGTAAAAACGAACGGCGACCGGGGTCGATTCATGGACCGTGTTGACGTTCAACGGTTGCTCACCGCGTACTCGGATCGTCGGTGGCGAGCAGGCGGCCAACGCCAGTGCTGGTAAAATCATGCACAGTCGCGCCATTCGATTCTTAGAATGCATGCCGTATTTATCCCGTGATGAGGCGCTGGCAGAGCAAAGAGTTCGGAGGCTCGTTTCAACCCCACCGGGTCAAGCTCAATTCCGGGTGTTCACCGCCTCATTTGAGGCTTGCGCCATAATCGTCGTACGATGCGCTTGCGGACCACGCAAAGGGCCACATGCAGCATCATCGCGTCCTCCGTTTCGTCTCCTCGGCCGTCCCCGATGACGCGTTGATCCCGACGATGGCGAGCGGGGTCGAGCGGATTTCCTCGCCTTTTCGTTGGGAACTCAATCTGGTGTCCAAGGCCCGCGACGGGGATCTCGATCTCGCCGAGGTGCTCGCCCAGCCGGCGGCGATCGAGATCCTGCAAGGGTCTGGTTCACGTCAGGCGCCGAGCTCGTGGCGGGTGATCCATGGCGTGCTCGCCGAGTTTGCCCAGATCATCCATGGCAAGGATTGGATCCGCTATCGTGCGGTGCTGGTATCAGCCGAATGGGTCCTCTCGTTGAGTCGGGAAACCCGGATCTTCCAACGCCTGACGGTGCCCAATCTGGTGCGCCAGGTGCTCGCCAGCCATGGCCTGGATGGCCCCGCGGTGGAGGTGAATCTGCAAGGCACCTACCCCGTCCGCGAGTACGTCGTGCAATACCAGGAAGACGATCTCGCGTTCATCAGCCGGCTGCTCGAACACGACGGCATCAGCTGGTATCACCGGCATGACGACGACCGCACGGTGCTGGTCATCACCGATCACAATCAAGGATTCACCGCGGTCGCAGGCGATACCACGATCCCCTATCGGGCACGGACCGATGCCGACCCCGATACCCCCACCGCGGCGGTGGATTGGTTTCAGCAGGAAGTCGTCGACGCCTTTTCGTGCCACCAACAGCTGGTGCCCAAGGCGGTCGTGGTCCAAGACTGGAATTATCGCCAGCCCGGCCATGACCTCGCGGCCACTGAAAAGGTCGGGGATCAGGCGGTCAGCGATCCGACCTATTTGTTTGGCGAACATCAGCACGACGGCGGCGACGCCAAACGCATCGCCAAGCTGCGCGCCGAAGAACTGCGCTGCCGCCAGCTGGTGTATCGCGGCGGGGGCGATCAACGGGGCTTCCGCTGTGGCCATCGCTTCAATCTGGAAAGCCATCCGCGGGCAGATTTTTGCGGCGACTACATCCTGGTCGAGCTGCGCCACGAGATTGGCCAAGCGATCGAGCGCGGCAGCGGCAGCAGCGCCGCC
>JANYGY010000129.1 GCA_025362255.1 Planctomycetales bacterium | reverse complement strand
CTGTCCCAACGCCCTTGCCGGCGCAGAAATCAGGAGTTCCCACGTCGTCGATCACGGTCGACCGGGCGTGGCTGAGCATTGGTTGGGAGAAAAAAACAGATGGATTGGAGTGGGATGAGAGCTGGCTGTGGATCACGCTGGCGATCACTCCGCCCCCCGGTTGGCGGGTGATCGGCCAACCGACCGTCGTGCTCACTGCTGCGCGTGACGCCGCCGGCACCGACCTGCTGCTGCCGAAAACCGATGGCGAAGGAAATTACCATCACGATATCGAGCTTGGGAGAAACCAGCCGTCCTACACGCAGATCAAAATTCACGCCCCCAGCGCGCCATTTTCTGGTCTGCGGGAATTCAAAGGCACCGGCACCGTCCACTTGGTGCGCAATCAACCGCAGGAGGCTTCCCTCAAACCGCTGTCAGCCTGGATCGGCAAACCAGTGGCTCTGGCCAAGCTGAAGGGGCCGGAGTTCACCCTGGCGCGCGGCGATGACGGCCACTTGCGGGTGACCTTCAATGCCGCCGCTGCGATGCGATTCGCCCACCTGCGCTTGACCACTGCCGCCGGCGACGAACTGACGGTGGATGAGCAGAACGATGACCTCGATAACGAGACCAATACGGTCACCAGGATGCTGCCCGAGGACACGCCTGCGGATGCGACCTTGGCGATTGGCTTCTTTACTATCGAAGAGTTCCAAACGGTGCCGTTTTCGTTTGCGCCATTGGCTTTACCGCTGCCGATCAGCGCCCCGGCCAAGGCTCCAACCGAGGTCGAATTGCACCAGCCGCCCACTGAACCGAGTCAGGCAATTCGGCCCGCCGATGGTCGGTTCTAAACCCATCAAAGTCGTTTTCATTGCGTATTGACGCCGATGATTTCGCAGTTTAGCTTGTCCCCCTCGTTGCCTGCCAACCGCTGAATTCGGAGCTTTTCATGGTTTTGTCGATCGACTGCATGCCTGTCTTCACCCCGTCTGTTTTGAAGGCCCAGGACATCCCGGTTTTCCAGACCAAGACGACCTTGAAGGAAGAGCTCGCCAGTGGCTCGATCGACAAAGCCGAGGCGGTGTCGCTCTATGTCCAGATGTGCGCGGTGCGCGCCCTCGAAGAGATGATCTATCAGTTGCGTTCAGGTGCCTATGAGCCGCTGGCCGGCAAGTACGAATACCAGGGCCCGACTCATCTTTCGATCGGTCAAGAAGCGTCCTCGGTCGGCGCCTGCGCGGTGCTCAACTGGGATGACTACATCACCTCGACCCATCGCGGTCATGGCGATTCGATGGCCAAGGGCTTCGCCGCGATCCTGCACATGAACCGGGCGCAGATGGATGCCCGCGTGGTCTATTACACGATCCAGCACAGTGCCAAAGACGATGCAGATTTGCGCGACATGCTGCTCAAGGATCACGTCTACCGCTGCATCGCCGAACTGTTCGGCAAAGAGCATGGCTACTGCAAGGGTCGCGGCGGCTCGATGCACATCGCGGACTTTTCCTGCGGACATCTCGGCGCCAACGCGATCGTCGGCGGCGGGACCCCGATCGCCCTCGGTGCGGCGTATGCCTCGCGCTATCTGCAAGATGGCAAGGTTGCGGTCAGCTTCGTCGGCGACGGCGCGTTTTCCAACGGCATCACCCTCGAGTCGCTGCAGATGGCGACCATGCCGCAGTTCAAGAACGGTCTCCAGGGGCGCTCGTTCGGCGTGCCGGTGATCTATGCGCTGCTCAACAATCTCTATGCGATGACCGGCCAGACCCACGGCGAATTGTGCGATGTCCCGTATATGGCGGCCCGCGCTTGGGGTTTCTCGCAAGACGCGATGCATGCCGAAGTGGTCAACGGCATGGACATCCTGGCCGTCCGCCGTTGTTTCAAGAAAGCTGTTGCCGACGCCCGCATGGGTGCCGGCGCGATGCTCAAAGAACTGATCACCTACCGCTATTACGGCCATTCCCTGTCGGATCCGCGCAAGGCCTATCGGCGCAAAGAAGAAGAACAGGCGTGGCGCGACATCGATCCGCTGATCACGTACGCCAAGCAGCTGGTCGACTGCGGAATCTGCACCCAGGCAGATATCGACGGGATGTACAAGACTGCTTTCGACCGCAACGCCGAGCAGGCGGTCAAAGCTGCGTTCAGCCCCGATCCCGATCCAAAGGCGCTCTACCAATACCTCTACACTGATTCGAAATCAGTGACCGTGCCTGCGGAATTCAAGGGTTCGGCGATCGGCCCGGCAGTCGTCGCCAAGCGCGATGAAAAGGGCATGATCACGTACAAGGATGCGATCCGCGAGGCCCTCGTTGAAGAAATGCTGCGCGATCGCCGGGTGATCACCTATGGCGAGGACATCGCCGATTACGGCGGCGCGTTCTTCGTCACCGCGGGGATGATGGAGATGTTCGGCCGCGAGCGGGTGTTCAACGCCTCGATCAGCGAGTCAGCGATCTGCGGTACCGCCGTCGGCGCTGCGATGGCCGGGCTGCGGCCGGTAGTCGAGCTGATGTACTTCGACTTCGCCCTCCAGGCTTCTGACCAGATTTCGAATCAAGCCGCCAAATGGCACTACATGTCCGGCGGCGCGCGCACGGTGCCGTTGGTCGTCCGTGCTTCGGCCGGCGGCGGCAAGGGCTACGGCGGCCAGCACAGCCAGTCGATCGAATCGATCTTCTGCCACACGCCCGGCATCCGGGTAGTCGTGCCGTCAAATCCCTATGACGCCAAGGGACTGCTGAAGACCGCGATCCGCGACGATAATCCGGTGCTTTATGTCGAGGGCCAACTGCTCTACGCGATGAAGGGCGTGGTCCCCGAAACCGAATACGAAATCCCGTTCGGCGTCGCCGCGGTCAAGACCACCGGCAAGGACTGCACGTTTGTCGGTTGGAGCTATGTCGTGAACGAAGCCATCAAAGCCGCTGAAATGCTGGCCAAGGAAGGCATCGGCCTGGAAGTGATCGATGCCCGCACCCTGGTGCCCTTCGACTACGACACGGTCGTCGCCAGCGTCAAGAAAACCGGCAAGGTCGTGATCGCCAGCCAAGCGGTAAAGATGGGTTCGTTCACCGCTGAAGTCGCCGACCAGATCGTCACCCGGGCGTTCGACTACCTCGACGCCCCGCCGGTGCGCCTTGGCGCCGCCGCCTCGATCTCGCCCCAGGCCAAAGGCATGGAAAAGGCCTACCTGGTGTGGGCCGAGGACATCGTGGCTGCGGTCAAGAAGCAGCTCGGCAAGAGTTGAGATTACCTGACGAATGTACGATGCACACAGCCTGCGGACAACGTCCGCAGGCTGTTTTTTTTCAGTAAGCAGGGACAGGAACTCCGATGAATTCGCTTAAGATCGCTCTTCTTATTCTTGTATCGATGAGCGCAGCATTTTCGGAGGATGAATTCGCCCAAGTGAGGGCGAAGGGGAATTATTCAGTGCCATTCCGGAGCGGAATCTGGTTTGTTGTGCAGGGCGGGGATACGTTGAATGTCAACGCCCACATGGGTGTACCAGAACAGGAATATGGAATTGATATAGTGAGAACGGAAAGCAGAAATTTGACAAAGGGTGAAGGGAAACTCACCACGGATTATTTTTCATTCGGAGAGACCATCGTCGCTCCGTGCGAGGGGGTCGTGGTCGATTGCCACTCGGAGTCGAAAGATAATGAGATTGGCGAAACCGATGCCAAAAATGTCTATGGAAATTACGTAATGATCAAGTCGCTTGAGAATGAATATGTCGTTCTGGCTCATTTTAAGCAGAAGAGTTTGCGGATCAAAGCTGGCGATGTGCTTAAATCAGGTGACCTCTTAGGTCTGGTCGGCAACAGTGGAAATACCACGTTCCCCCATATCCATATGCATGTCCAAGATGGACCAACGTTGGGAACCGGACATGGACGGTTGTTCGCATTTTCCCGCGCCCACGTTGTTGTTGCCGCAACAGAATTGAAGGGGGATACCATTCCGTTATTGCGAGGAATGTGGTTAAGCTCCAAGTAAGGGGCGAGCCGACTTGTGAGTTGACCCGGTTCCTCCGGGATCCCCACGCTTATTTTACAGCCCGCGATGCAGCAATCCGGTCTCTTCGGGATAGCCGAACATCAGATTGAGATTCTGCACCGCCTGGCCGCTGGCGCCCTTGACCAGGTTGTCGATGGCCGACGAGATGATCAGCGTGCGACCGTCGATCGCGGCGCCGAAATCAGCGAAATTGGTGCCCGCGACATTGCTGACCTCGACCTGCTGCGGGCCAGGGCGAATCCGGATGAAGGGCCGGCCCTTATAACTGCTGTGCCAGGTATCGACGACCTGAGTCAAAGTTACTCCGGTGCGCAGCGTCGCGGTCAGAGTGGTGTGGATTCCCCGGGTCAGCGGGGCCAGATGCGGGATGAAACTCAGATGCACCGGAGATGCCGCCGCTGCGCTCAGTTCCTGATCCACTTCTCCGGTGTGTTGATGGCCGACTGGTTTGTAGGCATGCAGATTGCCGTCCATCGCGTAAAATAAATTATTGTTACCTTCGGCGAACTTCTTGCCTGCGCCGGATACGCCACTGTAGCCGACGGCCACCAGCGGCGCCTGGGGTTCAAGCAGCCCAGCGCGCATCAACGGGATCAGCGGCAGCAGGATCGAGGTCGCATAGCAGCCGGGATTGCCGACTACGCGTGCTGCGCGGATCGCCGCAGTGTGGGTCTCGCTCAAGCCGTAAACCGCCTCTGCTAGCAGTTCCGGGCAATGGTGGTCTTCCTTATGCCAAGTTAGATACGCTGCCGGATCGCGCAGGCGGAATTCCGCACCGATGTCGACCAGCTTCAAGCCAGCGGCCAAGAGCGCCGGCACCACCTTGGTGACCTCGACACTTTTTTTCGCCAGGATCACGGCCTGGGCGCCACTCGCGCGGATCGCGTCAACGGTGTCCGGCGCCAATATGAGATCGGTTTCACCGGCAAACGCCGGGACGACCTGCGCCAACGGTTGACCCGCAACCCGATCGCTGCCGGCGTGGACAATTTTGAAGCCAGGATGATTCAGCAGAATGCGGACGGACACTTCACCCGCATATCCAGTGGCACCGAGAATCGCGACGGGGATGGGATTCATGATGCCAGCAGCGTGATCGCTGAAGGATGAAGGGAAGGTCGAGGTGGACACTGGGCGTGCATACCGTTTTCAGCACACGCACCGCGCACGACCAGCGGTCGTGCGCGGTGATGCTCAATTCACCGTGGTGCGGTAATCAAGCCGGCCGATCTGGAATCCCATGCGATTGATCGCATCGAGATATGCCTGCGCCGAAGCTTGCACGATGTCGGTCGACAAGCCCTTGCCGCCGATCACGACGGCATCGTTAGGGGCTGTTGCCGGGGTGGCGCTGACCGGACGCAGTTTCGCCCGGATCGACACTTCGCCTTGGGCGTCGCCGCCTTTGGAAACAGCGCGCAGCCGGAAATCCTCGACCGTGCCCTCGACGCCGCAAATGCGGTTCAGCGCCTGGATCACGGCATCAACTGGACCGTCGCCGGTGGCGGCGTCGGTTTTGGTCACGCCGTCTTTGGTCAGCTTGACCGTCGCGGTGGCCATCGCCCCGCTACCCGCACTTTCGCCGGAGGCCGAGGAGCAATGCAGATAGTCCAGCTTCCACATCGAGACGGTCGTCCCGCGCACGACTTCTTCGACCAAGGCGAACAGGTCGCCGTCGTAGATTTCCTTTTTGCGATCGGCCAGCGTCTTGAAGGCCTCCATGAACGCGGTCATGTTGGTCTCGGGCACCGCTACTCCGAGGGTCTGCAGGCGTTTCTCGACTGCCGCCTTGCCGCTGTGCTTGCCCAGCACCAGATTGGTCATCGGCACGCCGACCGAAGCCGGAGTCATGATTTCGTAGGTCTCAGGATTCTTCAGCATGCCGTGCTGATGGATGCCGCTTTCATGGGCGAATGCATTGTCGCCGACGATCGCCTTGTTGCGCTGCAGGGGCAGCCCGGTGATCGACTGCACCAAGCGCGAGGCGCCGAATAATTTGGTCGCATCGATGCCGGTGGTGATGCCGGGGAATTGGTCTTTGCGCACGCGCATCGCCATCACGACTTCTTCGAGCGAGCAGTTGCCGGCCCGTTCGCCGATGCCGTTGATCGTGCATTCGACCTGACGCGCCCCGGCGCGGACCGCGGCCAGCGAATTGGCCACCGCCAACCCCAGATCGTTGTGGCAATGCACCGAGATGACGACTTGGTCGAGGCCGGGCACTTTCGCCCGCAAGGCGGTGATCAGCTCGGCATAATCAGAGGGATACGCATAGCCGACGGTATCCGGGATATTGATCGTGCGCGCGCCGGCTTCGATCACCGCCTGGACCACCTCAGCGAGAAAATCAGGCTCGGTGCGCGAGGCATCTTCGCAGCTGAATTCGATGTCATCGATCAGGGTCTTGCCATACGCCACGGCCTCGCGCGCCTGCTTGACGATTTCTTCCTTGGCCTTGTTCAATTTGTACTGCCGATGGATCGCCGAGGTGGCGAGGAAGATGTGCACCCTGGCCCGATCACCGGCTGGTTTCACCGCCGCCGCCGCGCGCTCGATGTCGCCCTTCAGGCTGCGCGCCAAGCCGCAGATGCGGGCGCGGGTCGATTGTCTGGCAATCGCTTCGACCGCCGCGAAGTCATCGGGCGAGGCGACCGGAAAGCCGGCCTCGATGATGTCGACGCCCAAAGCTTCGAGGGTGCGGGCGATCTCCAGTTTTTCATTCAAGTTCATCGACGCGCCGGGCGATTGCTCGCCGTCGCGCAAGGTGGTGTCGAAGATCAGGACGCGATTGGCGTCAGGGGACGATGCAGGGTTCATGGTTTTCAGGGTCGGCGCGGCCGACAGCGTTATGGAGGTTTAGGGAGAAATGCCGAGGTTAGGTCCGGAAGCAGACCGCAAATCCCCCGGCAGGGGGTTCAAGCCATCGTCTCTCAGTGAGAGAGCGAGGTGAACCCCTCCATAAGTCGGGCACGAAGCAGAAACGATTCGGACAGGTGCATGTGCGGGGAAAAGCATGCAACTAAGGTCACGGCGATGCAAGCAGCCTCTCAGAATTCGTTGGCGAGCTTCTTGTACCCTTTGACCAACTCCATGTTGGTCATTGCGACGGATTCGGAAAACGAACTCGCATCGGCGTTGACGTGCGGCACTTGCGCGATGTCAGCGTCACTGTGGATGGTGGTGGTCGAGGGGATGTGGAAATTCGCGGGCAGGTGGCAATTTTCGATCACGCTGTTGTGACGGATGACGCAGCCGCTGCCGACCGAGCAATTGAACACCACACTGTTGAAGCCGATGAACACCCGGTCGCCAATCTCGCACGGACCATGAACGATCGAACGGTGAGCGATCGAACAAAATTCGCCGATTACGACCTTGCCACCTGCTTTGGAATGGATCACCACTCCATCCTGGATGTTGGAATTCGAACCGATGGTGATCGCTTCCATGTCGCCGTTGGCGTCGACCTCGTCGGCACGGATCACCGCGTAGGGGCCGATGAAGACATTTTCACCGATGATGATCTTGCCGCAGA
Organism: Planctomycetales bacterium; assembly: GCA_025362255.1. Taxonomy (GTDB): domain Bacteria; phylum Planctomycetota; class UBA11346; order UBA11346; family UBA11346; genus CAIUVD01. The sequence goes on along the minus strand of JANYGY010000129.1, from coordinate 6,484 downwards.
TGATTGCAGTCTGGTCGACATAGGCCGACTCATGGATGACGGGCAGCATGCCTTGAGGATTTTTACGAATCATGCGCCGGAGTTTCTGCCGCAGTCGGTTACGGCAACCACAGATCCAGGGCGACCATTTCTAGCTGATCTCGTAGCTCCACAGATCACTTGCCGCGAGCACCGCGGTTCCGGGGCAGGCAAGTCGGGTTTCGGCGAGCAGGGTTTCGACTGACATCAGATTTCCTGCGGAATTTCCGTCGTCTGATTCGGTATAGCGGCTGCTGAAATGAGTGATGATCAGGTTTTTGGCATGTATGCGCCGGGCAAGTTCACCGGTCATCGTGGTCGTGCTATGGCCCCATGCGCGAGCTTTGGCGTCGCGTCCGGCATCATAAGTGGTTTCGCAGACCAGCAGATCGCACCCTCGGGCGGCCGCTACGATGCCTTCAGCGTCACTGGTGTCGCCAAGCAACGCCAGCACCCGACCAGCCCGGGGCGGATCCATGACGTCACCCGACAAGACGATGCGTCCATCGTCGAGGCGAACCCCTTCACCGCGTTGCAGCTGGCCGAATAGAGCGCCTTCGGGAACTCCAATGCGCTTCGCCCGATCAGGGTGAAATCGCCCTGGGCGATCCGCTTCGCGCAGCACGTAACCCCAGCAACGGACCCGATGGCTCAATGGATGAGCCGTGACCTGCCACCCGGCAAGGGGCGGCAGAGCCTGGGCATCCGAAGTGATTTCGCTGATGTGCAGCGCGTAGGGCAGGTGGCTTCGCTGATCCGCAGAACGGTGTCGAGGAATTCGCGCAGGCCGACCGGACCGCAGATCTCGACCGGTTCGGTGCGTCCGTGAATGCCGATGCAGGACAGCATTCCGGGCAGCCCATATACGTGGTCGCCATGCAGATGGGTGATCAGGATCCGCTCGCAGCGTCCTGATTTCAGCCCGGTGCGCATGAATTGGTGCTGGGTCCCTTCGCCGCAGTCGAGCAACCACAAGCCGCCGTGATCAAAACTCAACGCCTGAGCAGTGACATTGCGCAAGCGCGTCGGCGTTCCGGCTGAAGTCCCCAGAAAGGTGATCTTCACCGCCGATTGCTCCGCGTTGTTCGTGTAAAATTCCGTTCGTGGACCATTTCTACTCCAATTATTTCAAGCGGCGCACGTTCAGGGCACTGACCTCGATTGGTAGCGCCTCGGCGGGGGCCTTGATGTTGGCCGACAGGCATAATCGGGTGGGGGCAGCGGGCAGGTCGATCGGGGACAGGGGATTGCCGTCAACCGCCGCGATCAAGGTATCGTCACGCAGGGTGAGGGTGACGGGAATGGGTTTTCCCGCGGGAAACGAGATGGGCCCCTGCGAATGGTAAGGAACCTCCTCACCGATCTTGTAGCTGTTGATCGTCGCAAAAATGATCCCGCCGAGATTCGATAGCGTCAGTTCGATCCTGCCGCCATTGCTGAGTTCAACGCCGATCTGCGCCGTGTCTGAATGTGGATCTGCGTTTTGCGCCCCGTTCTGATGATGGACGAGACAAGAGATCCGACCCGGAAGCGGCCCCAGATCACGCAAGATCCGGCCGTGCAGCCCGGTCAGTGCATCGTCACGATTTTCGGAAGAGACCCACTGCGCGTCCGGGCCGTTGGTCCAGTCCTTGAGTCGCTTCGCCTGATCAAACAGCCACAACGGCGCCGCCGGCCCGAAATCGGCATCCGTCAGCGCACTTAACGGAGGTCGAATAACCGCGGGCACGCTTGTTGTCGTCGGGGAAGAAGTTGCCGTCGGGGAAATCTTGGCGCCAGCCGGCTCCGGGATTGCAGGGGCATGTTCACCGGGGCGATTGGCCAGCCAGGCGAGGGCCGAACCGCCACAGATGATCACCGCCGCGGCAACTCCGATCCACGCCGAGCGGTTGCCCTGTTTGCCGAGCTGGTGGGTGTCGCCACTCAGCAGGAAATCGCAGCGTTCGATGATTTCCCGATAACTCTGCGGCCGTTGATCGCGATCAGGGGCGAGCAGGTCGCAGGTCAATTGATTGACGGGCAGCGGCACATCGGCCTTGGCGCGGGTCGCTTGCGGAATCTCGCCCGACACCTTGGCGGTGACGATCGCCGCCAAGGTTTTGCCGTCGAACGCGGGTTTGCCGACCAGGGCGTGGTACAGCACGCACCCCAGTCCGTAGATGTCCGCCCGATAATCAACATTTTCAGGATCATCGAACTGCTCTGGCGACATCGTCGAGGGCGTGCCCAGCACCGCGCCTTGGCGAGTCAGATTCATGTCGCCGGCGGGTTGACTTGGTCGAGCCAAACCGAGATCGACAAGTTTGGCGGTGTAGGGGAATTGATCCGGATCGCCAGACGTGATCTTGCGCGCAAGCAGGACGTTCTCCGGTTTCACATCGCGATGGATGATCCCGTTCTCATGCGCGTGATCGAGCGCCTTGGCCAGATCCCTGGTCAGGGCCAAGGCCTGACGGACGGGCACCCGACCGTGCTGAGCGATCCAATCCTTCAAGGTTGGGCCATCGATGAATTCCATCACCAGGTAAGGACTGTTGGCGGCCGTGACGCCCGCCTGATAGCAGCTGACGATGTTGGGATGGGCCAGGCTGGCGAGGATCTTGGCCTCACGTTGGAATCGACGGACGAATTCCTGACCATCGGCGCCTTGCACCAGCAGCAACTTCACCGCCACGGTACGATCCAAATAGATCTGCCGCCCGCGATAGACCACGCCCATGCCGCCTCGACCCAACTCGGATTCGAGGATGACGTCTGGAATCGGCGACGCCGGCGGGGGCGAAGCAGCCTGGCCCGATTTGGGCACAGGAGCCTGCTGCCCAAGATGCTCGATTGAAGCATCGTGACCCATCTGCGTCGCCTGCGTATCCCGTGCGTGCTTGGCGGTGGGTTGGCGGTCGCTGATGACGGTTTTTGCGGTGTCGGTCACGTAGTTATTTCACGACCTTGCGCAGAGCTTGCAACAAGTCCTCGACGCTTGGCCGATCCGCCATCGAAGCCCCGATATAGGCGTACACGATTTTTCCGTCGGTATCGATGATCAGGGACGTCGGCTTGGCGAGATTTTCCTCAACGCCCAAGCCCCGCACCAGCAGCAGACTGACATCCAGGCCGATCGGCATCGGCGGAGGATCCTTGCGCAGGCTCTGAACCGCCTGGACGAAGGCCGGCACCGATTCGGTCGGCCCCGGATAGATGACCACGACTTCGGCTCCGGCGTTGGTGAATTTCTGATAATTGTTGGCGATGGCGGCGGTCTGGGTCGCGCAATAGATGCACACCTGGCCAGAAAAACCACGCATCAGGCAGACCACGACTGGTTTCTTCAAACGGGTCAGATCGATCACCGTGCCCGTCGATGACAGAAAACGCGTTTGCGGCAACATTTTATTCAGCAAAGCCCGGGCTGCCGGGTCACCACTTTTCACCCCGAATGTCCCGCGCGAATATTCATCATCAGCGAGCGGATCCGGGCCGTTGGTATAGGTGCGGATGAGCATGTCCGCGTTGCCCAGGTCGCCCTTGGCGAGCACCGTCGGGATGACTGGTGTCGGTGACAAGCCGACCGCCGGTAGCTCGATCTGGGCTTCGGCGGCTGGGGCGATCGGCGCCGAAGGGGGAACCGGTGAACTCACCCGGGTCAATCCGTGCGGCGTTGATTCCGACGTGGGAAGCACCGGGGGTAGCGGAGCTGGGGCAACGCCAACTGCGGGAATCAGCGTACTTAAATCGGCTTTGAACAAGGCCAGACCGGCCGGCAGTTGGGTGGTGGTGCGACCATCATTCGCGAGGGTCAGCTGATCAGGGACACCCTCCTCGGCAAACCGCACCTGCGCACTGAGGCCGGCGCCGGACAACACCCAGGTGCGTCCGTTCCATGCGGCGCTAGCCCCCGCTGGAACTCCCAGATCGATCACCTTGGCAATGCCTTCGGTCCAGGTGGTCCACGGCCCGACTTTCAATCCTTTGACGAAAAGCCCCGATTCCATCGGTTTGCCATCGATGCCCTGCTTGATCCACCAGCCATGCTTGACGCCGAAATCGAAACTGCCGCTGGCGAAATCGCTGCCGTCCGCGTGCCAATAGCGCCACGCGCCATCTTGGCGATCAAAGCGATAGCTGCCTTCGCTGGCCAGCTTGCCGGATGCATGCCATGCCTGCCACGTGCCATCACGCAGCCCACCTGCTAAATATGTTCCGGAAAATTGGGCAGTTCCATCGGCGAACCACCACTGCCACGGGCCGACTTGCTTGTCGTTGTCCCAGGCGCCGGCTGCTTGCTTGCCACCCGAGGGATAAAAATAGGTCCACGGCCCGAATTGTTTTTTGCGCGTGGTCTGCCCCTCGGCCATCACCGTGCCATCAGGATACAGCGAACGCACCGCGTCCGGTCCACCGCAGGCGGCCAAAAGAAGGACAGAACCAAAAAGCAGGGGAAGGCGCATAAAAGGCAACTCTGGGGGGTGAGGCGTTGAACTCAATCCGCCATACGGAGGTGGAGGAGATTCTGCTGGGGCGCTTTTTTTTGGGCAAGTCGATCAGCGGAACTTGTCCACCACGATCATCTCCCATTCTCGCCACCGATGAACGACCTTTTGATGATCGCAGGCGGTGGAGCGTTGGGCAGCGTTGCGCGCTATCTGCTCGCCGGGGCGGTTGATTCCCGCTTGGCACTGCTCTGGCCGACATTCCCGTGGGGTACGCTGGTAGTGAACGTGGTCGGCTGCGCCCTGATCGGCGTGGCTGCCGGAATCAGCGACAAACCGTGGGTAAAACCTCTGGTGATGATCGGAATCCTCGGCGGATTCACGACCTTCTCGTCATTCGGATTGCAGACCGTGGACCTGCTGCACAACGGCGAAACCGCAAAGGCCTTGGCCTATGTCGCGCTATCGATGGTCCTGTGCCTCGGGGCCGTGTGGTTGAGCGCAGGTCGCGTCTGATGCGGAGCGGAATGGACTGTCAGCCGCTCAACGCCCGGTGATCGGGTTGTGATAAAGTTCGTCATCCTCGGTCCAGGTGACGCCTTGGGCTTTGAGCAGTTCGATCCAGTCGTCCCAGCTTTTGGTGATCTCGCGCAGGGCGCTGGCTTTTTGCTTGCCGAGAAACCCGAGATCTTCGAGGTGTTCGACGAAGGCGGTCGCCTTGTTGTAACCGACGCCCATCTTTCGCCGGAAAAAATCGGCGCCGGTGCGATTGTAGCGGAACATGCATTGCACGGCTTCGTGGAATTGGCGATCGGTCAGCCACTCGGTGCCCGGGGTACCAGCCTCGTCGCCCTCGCCGTCGCCATCACCGGTCATCGCGACTGCACCGACCTTCAGGACTTCATCGTTGTAGGTCGGCGAGCCTTGGCTTTTCGCATGCTCGACGATGGCTTCGATTTCCTTGTCCTTCAGCCACACCCCTTGCCCGCGAATCGGGAAACTGGTGCCCGGCATCAAGAACAGCATGTCGCCTTTGCCCAAGAGATTTTCCGCACCCGAGACATCCAGGACGACGCGCGAGTTGGATTTGTCGACCACCCGGAAACAGCACCGGCACGGCAGGTTTGACTTGATCAAACCGGTGACGACATCGGCCGACGGGCGTTGCGTGGTGAGGATGACATGGATGCCGCAGGCACGACTTTTTGCCGCTAGACGCACGATCGATTTCTCGACCTCCTTGTTCACCATCATCAAGTCGGCGTATTCGTCGACCAGCACGACGATGTACGGCATGTGCGCTTCGCCATGCGCGAGATCTTCAAGGCGCAGACTTTTTTTAGCCAAGCGGAAACTGATCTCGTCTTCGCCCAGGGCATTGAAACTCATGATGTCGCGCACGCCGGTGGCCTTCAGCGCTTCATAGCGTTCATCCATGGTCTTGCAGGCCCATTCAAGGGCAGCGTGGGCTTTGGTCATGTCCGTGATCGGCGGCGTCAGCAGGTGCGGAATATCCTCATAACCCGCGAGTTCGACCATCTTCGGATCGATCATGATGAACTTCACTTCATCCGGTCCCTTGAACAACAGGATCGAACAGATCATCGCATTCATGCACACCGACTTGCCCATACCGGTGGCGCCGGCGACCAGCAGATGCGGAGCCTTGGCCAAGTCGGCGATCATCGGCCGACCGATCGCATCCCGCCCAAGGACGATCGGCAAGGTCATCGTCGCAGGATCGATCTCTTCGACCAGATCACGCATGACGACCGCTTCTTTGACCCGATTCGGGACTTCAACGCCGATCGTATTCTTGTTGGGCAGGGGGGCGACGATGCGGATGCCTTCGGTGCCGAGCCGCATCTGGAGATCTTTTTCGAAGCCTTCGACCTTGTTGACCCGCATCCCCTGATCGAGCAGGCGCATTTCATATTGGGTGACCACGGGTCCCCGGGCAGCATTCACCACCTGTACCCCGATATTGAATGAACCAAATGTTTCTTCGATGATTTTGGAGGTCTGATTTTTTTCGAGTT
>JANYGY010000106.1 GCA_025362255.1 Planctomycetales bacterium | reverse complement strand
ATCGATGCCGCTGGCGTAGCGAAGGATGGCTTGGTTTCGTTGACGTTACCACCTGCATCCATCTCGTTAATTAAAATTATTGGTGATTTTACGAACAAAACACGTTGAAAGGGCTTATTTTAGTTTGGCAGGATCGTTTGTAGACGCGAAAAATAGATTTAAATTCCATCGCAGGAGCACTTTTGCCTGAGTGGTGATCAGCGAATTAGGCATCGAGATACGATTTAAAAGTCATAATCGTACAATCGTGATTCTATTTTGTCTGATCAAATGATCTACCCAGCTCGATTCTTCATGCCAACCTTGGGGAAGACTTCGGAGGTATTTCCCATGCCAGCATCGACATCAGAAACCGTCCGCGTAGGGCTGCTCGGCCTTGGCTTTGGCGCCGAATTCATCCCGATTTATCAGCGTCATCCACAGGCTGAGGTGGCGGCGATCTGCCAGCGCGATCCTGCGGTGTTGAAACGATGCGGCGATCGTTTCAACATTCCTGAGGCGCGGCGATACACCGATTATGGCGAGATGCTCAAGGCTCCGGGCCTGGACGCTATTCACATTAACACGCCGATTCCCAGTCACGCCGAGCACAGTCTCGCCGCACTCATGGCCGGTAAGCATGTGGCCTGCACCGTTCCCATGGCGACCTCGGTCGAGGCGTGTCGGGCGATCGTCCGCGCGCAGCAGGTGTCGGGGAAAAAGTATATGATGATGGAGACCACCTGCTACTCCCGCGAATTTTTCTACATCAAAAATTTGCTGACCAGCGGCAAGCTCGGGAGGATCCAATTCATGCGCGCTGCCCATCAGCAAGACATGGCGGGCTGGCCCGGATATTGGGAGGGGCTGCCGCCCATGCATTACGCGACGCACTGCGTCGGCCCGATGCTCGCGCTTTCCGCTCGACTCGCCCTGCGCGTCTCGTGCATCGGCTCCGGCAAAATTGCAGATTCCCTAGCGATCAAATACGGCTCGCCCTTTGCCGTCGAGTCGTCGCATCTGCAACTCGCTGATTCGGATATCGGCTGCGAGATGACGCGGTCACTCTTCGCGACTGCTCGTGAATATGTCGAGAGCTTCGACGTGTACGGAAGTTCAAGGTCCTTTGAATGGACGCAGCTCGAACATCGTTCGAAACCGGTGCTGTTCACTGGCGAAACAGCTGAATACGTCGATATTCCAGATTTCGCCGAGCTGCTCCCTGAAGCAATCCGGCCTTACACCACCAGCAGTGTCTATGATGGTGCCGACAGCCATCTGTCTTTCAAACAGGGCAACGGGCACGGGGGTTCACACCCGCATCTCGCGCATGAGTTCATCAGCGCGATTGTCGAAGATCGGCCACCGGCAATCGATGCCGTCACCTCGGCCAATTGGACCTGCGCTGGGATCCTCTCCCACGAGTCGGCGATGCGCGGAGGAGATTGGATCGACCTGCCAGCCTTTACCAGACCAGGAGCAAGTGCATGAAGCCTGCGCCACAAAAACTAACGGCCGTCCATACCGCGACCCACCTCGCCATTCATCGCAATTCGGAGGCCTCACCGATTTTGGTCCAGCAGGCAGACCCTAATAAGCGTGCCTATATTCATCCGATCTTGGCCCCAAAAGGTCATGGCACTCTGACAGAAAATGCACCGCCACACCATCCGTGGCAGCATGGACTGTATGTGGGTATGAATGAGGTAAATGGTATTGGATTCTGGACCGAAGGTCTGGTTCCTCAAGCGCACCAGGATGGCACTTTTCATCCACGTCCCCTCTTAACACCGTTGGTTGACGGGAATCAGTGCACGTGGTCCGTCATCAGCGATTGGCGTGCTCCTGATCACCATGCGGTTTTGACCGAGACGCAGAAATGGACGCTGACTGATTTGGGCGACCGTTACGAACTTGATCTGACGTGGACTCTGCGCGCCGACGTCGATCTGGTTTTCGGCCAATATCCCTACGGCGGTCTTTTTCTGCGCATGCCGTTTGCGGGAGTCGGCAGCGTTCTGACCAGTGAAGGGCATCAGACCCACGAAACGGCCGAGGGGCAGCGCGCGCGCTGGGTGGCCATCGCAATGCCCATCCCGGATCGTCACGGCGCGGACCCCTGGGCGGGAATGGCGATGATGGATCATCCGAAAAATCCCCAGCATCCGGTTCCGTGGCGGGTCGATTGCCAGTTGGGTATTTCGCCCAGCCGGTGCATCGCCGGCGCGTGGAACCTGGCTGCAGGAGCCACGTCTACCAGTCGACATCGCCTTTTCATTCATTCCGGCCAGACCGATGCATCCGCCGTCGAGGCGAGCTGGTCTCGTTTCAAAAAATGAAAGTACCCACCATGCGCAGTGTCATCATCGTCCATCCTAACTTCGACAAATTCTGGCCATGGTCCGCAGACCACGCGCATGCCCAATGGAGTACGCAGGGTGAGGTCGAATTCATCCGTCAAAAGGCTGCGGACACGACGCCCGTATCCGAAATGGTCAGTCGCCCGCATACGGTGACGCGAATGATCGTTTTTGGCACCGTGACCACTGCGGCCTGCGCCGCAGTGTTTTCTGGTCTGCAGGAGATCTCTATCGAATCTCCAACCCGGGAACCATTTCTAGCAGCATTGGTTGCCCGGGGAGTTCGTTACCACGCGCAGCCCAACGAGGGGTATTGGGGCCAGTCCGTAGCCGAGTTCGGTCTGGCGTTGACTCTTTGCGGACTGCGGCGGATTCCGCAGATGCACCTTCAGATTATCACTGATCTGTCGGCATGGGACTATGAGCCAGCAGGTGGGGTCGGCGTGCCAGGAACGAGAGGATATCAGTACGGTGATGATAACCGATTCACCAATGGTACTTTAGCAGGCAAGAAGGTGCGGATCGTCGGTGCCGGCAATATCGCGAGCCGCTATGCGAGCTTCGCCACTGTCCTTGGGGCTGACGTCGCGGTGTGGGATCCTTATGCCAGCGAGCCGTGTTTCCATCGCGCAGGATCGCGTCGCTAATGGCATCTCGAGCGTTTGGTGAGCGACGCCGAAATTTTCGTCCCGATGGTGCCACTGACCCCACAGACCGAAGGCCTGATCACCGCCGCGCACATCGATGCGCTGCCCAGAGGATGTCTGGTGGTGATGGTCACCAGGGCGCTGATCTGTGACATGGTCGCTGTGCGGCGCAGGGTATTGTCCGATGATCTGGCGCTTGCGGCGGACGTTTTCGAGGTCGAGCCAGTTCCACTCAATGACCCACTCTTGGGTCGTCATAATGTGGTGCATTCGCCGCATAACGCCGGAAGAACTCGCCAGGCGAACGAACGGTTTTCCACTGCCTTAATTGAGCAGTTCTGTTAAACGTGATCAGACGCTCTTCCAAAATATATATGAACAGATCGACTGCTTCACCGTACCATGTATGCCGCCGGATGCGGATAAACTCAGTCAACCAACAGGACTTCTTATTATGAATTATATACAGACCATTTCTCAAAAAATAAAAAATAAGACTAGGCTATCACTCCCTGCCCTAGTTATTATTACGACGAGTATGTCGGTGTCGCTCAGCGGTGTAGAAGCGGATCTTGTCGTCGCTGACCTGAGTCCGGTGAAAAAAATGGAAGTTGCTCAAAAAAATCCATTCAACCTAGTCGATATGGGCAAGTCCAACGTGACCATTTGCGTTATGAAGGCCGAGCCGAGTGCCAAACTGAAAGTGATCGTTAATGAACTGCAACGATGTATCGAGCAGTCCACCGGCGCGAAATTGCCGATTTTTTATGGCAAAATAACCGAGCCGGCAATCGTCATCGGCGACTGTGAAGCTTCGGCAAAATTAGGCCTGGTCGGAAAAAATCAGCCACTTGAGGGATTTGAACTTAAAACTACTCCGACCGCCATTTACATCGTCGGCAACGACGACAGCCCTGGCGTCGGTAGCACCGCAGATGGAACTGCATGGGGAGTGGTCGACCTCAATGAGCGCTTCGTGGGCACACGTTGGTATTGGGCACCCGATGACGGAGGGCGGTCAATTCGCACGCAAACTTCTGTCAGCGTCCCATCTTGCTGGTATACGGATGCCCCCGCTTTTCACAATCGCACCTACTGGCCCGAACAGTTTCATCCGCAGGTGATGTTTCTGCGAAATTCCATGTCGTGGCCACAGCAGCTTCGCGTCCATCAGCCAGCTGAGTGGTACAAAAATGAAGATTATCTGAAAAATCGGCCCGAGATTTTTCAGGTCAACCCCGACGGAAGTGCCGACCATAGCACCTATTGCTATAGCAACCCCAGAACCCTTGAAACCTTCATGGAGGAAATCGACGCGCATTACGCCGGCACCAAAAAGGCCTCGTTCATCTGTGGTGACACCATTTCAGTATCTCCCACCGATATCGGCATCGCCTGCTGCTGTCCGGCATGTACCAAATTGATGGACCCATCCGCCGGAAATCTGGGGAGCGCTTCGCGAATTATGGTTGATTTCACTACACGTTTGTCACAGGCAGTGGAAAAAAAATACAAGGACAAGACCATACTTTTTCTTGCCTACATGAATTACACCCGTGCCCCCAAAGGTGCCAAGTTGCCGAAAAATGTCTTTGTCGAGGTGTGTGGCATGAATGGCATAGCTACTTATAAGGAGCCTAGCATTCTAGCCGAGGACCAAGCGCCAATCGACGACTGGATCGCCGCCACGGGTAACAAGGTCCAAGAGTGGCAGTACTCCTGCTGGCCTGCTGATCGGGTCCAGGCGCCCTATCAATTTCCGCACGTGCTGCAGGGATTTCTATCGCCATAACCGGGACAAGTCGGTTGGCTGCTTCATCAACAGCGGGGCCGACAATGAATGGCCACGCTTCCATATCACTTTGTATTCCTGGATGAAACTGCTGTGGAATCCTGACTTTCCCGTCGACGCAGCAATCGACGAACATTGTAAACGGATGTATGGCCCTGCCGCTGCCACCGTACGTAAAATTGTGCAACTGCAGTGTGATGGCTGGGAAAAGAGCAGCTGGCCGGGCGGCCGGCTCACGCCCAAGGCGGTGTATGAAGTGTCCTTTCCTAAGCAAACGCTCGATACGATCAAAGATCTGCTGGCCAAGGCTAAGGTCGAGGCTGCTCCTGATGTCCAGGCGGCCAAACGCTTGGAGTTTTACTCGAGCATCTTCCAGGCAGGCTTCGACGAATATTCCACTGTCATCGAGGCTAAGGGAGTTCAGATGATGTCCGCTTTCAAAGTTGCCAAGAGTCCTCTAATCGATGGAGTTCTTGATGAGGCTGATTGGAAAATTGCCGAGCCCGTGTTCCTGAAGAAATACGACGAATTCGTAACCAAGAAGCAGGTGGAAGTGGAGTATCCAACCGAGGTCAAAGCATTGTTCACGCTGCAGGGCATCACCTTCGGCCTCAAGATGACCGAGCCCAGTCCGGACAAGCTGCGGCGGGCGATCAAGACCAATGACAATGGCCTCACGTATTGGGATGACTGCGTCGAGTTGTTCCTTGATCCGACCGGAAAGAATGAGGGAAGATTTGTTCAAACCATCATCAACGCCAATGGCGCCGTGCAGGCAATCAACACGGGAATGGGTTTGCTAAAACCTGATCAGGTGGTGACGAAAAGCCATCTAGACAAAGGCTTCTGGTCGATGGAAATATTCGTTCCTTATAAATCTTTGTCAGAAGAAGCTCGCGGTGGCACTGGCGCCAAGTGGACCATCCAGATCACGCGCAACCGCATGAGTGATTGTGCCCGCGACACCCCAAGCATTCGTGAAAATCAGAAGTTAAATGCGCGTTTTGGCGGATTCAACGCCAATCCAGCCGATTTCACGACTTTAAATTTTCGTGAATAGTATTTCAACCTTATATCATTGAAGCTATATTGTATGTCCGAAATATCTCAACCTGTTGAATTAACAGGTTGAGATATTTCATAAAATAACTATTTCGAATTTCTCGTAATAGTTATTTAAGCTCTTCCGCCGGTTGCGTGGGGGGCCATGCACGATGTGCTTGTCGATGAAAGGTTGAATACAGCGCTAAGCACAGGCAGGAGAAGCGAATGACTAGGCAGTAGGTCTTCCTGGTGCAGTATCCGCGTGCTGTGCGTTGAAGGGTTATGACGACATTGTAAATGTTTTCGGCTCCGGCATTAGTGACGTGGTTCCTAGTAGTCAGTCGGAGTCAGTCGAAAATAGGCCAGCAAGGCTGACTCTGTCTCGTTGCTCACCTTCAGCGTTATTGGAATGACCGAGTAGCGCTGCTATTTGGCTCACTCCTTCGCCTTTAATCTAGGCAACGATCCATTACCTCATCCTCGTCGCCCTATATCTGAAAGACTCATAACAATCTGACTAAATGTAAGATTTAATTTTTTCTATTTGCCGATGTCGATGTAAACTGCTGATGACCAAAAAGCCGAGGAGCAGCCCTAACATACTGCCGCTACCACATGATTTTCCACCATCATTGCTGAACCCCGATCCGCTATTGTCATTGCCACCACTCGTGGTTCCAGCTTCACCGATAACTATCGTGAATGCCTGGGTGGCTGCAGGGATGATAGGTCCTGAAACTTGGATAACTCCCGTATAAATTCCTGCGCTGGCCGGCGTCCCGGTAATGGCCCCACTGGTGCCATTCAGATTTAAGCCGGGGGGAAGGACGCCGGTGCTGAGGGTCCACGTCACTGGTCCAGTCCCGCTGACCGTCCCGAGGTGGCTGAACACCACGCCAACGATGCCATTGCCGGGCGCAGCGCTGGTGATGCTGAGGGCTACCGGGGTGGCGGTGGTACTCAGCTGAGCAGTTCCGTTGACCAGGCCGCTGGTGGCGGTCACGGTGAAAGGACCACCCGCAGTGCCGCTCGCTAGAAACACTCCGGCATTACTGATCGAGCCACCACCAGCGACTCCCCAAATAAAATTCGGCTGGGTGGACATAAGTGCCCCGTTTTGATCGAGAGCCAACGCACTGAAGGTTTGATTGCTTCCAACCAACACCGACGCGGTCGAGGGCAGCACGGTGATCGTGGTCAATACCTGGACGATGGTCTGGGGTGATCCGCGAAAATGTAACTGGCTGGTCCCACTTGATCTGGTGAAGGTCCGCGTCACCCCACCGTGCGTTTCTTCGACCAGCTGCTGGCCGGCATAAAATAGAGCGACCATCACGCCCAGATCGCCGCCCCGATTGATGAATGCTGGTGGTGCACTCGTGGTGTCGGTAGCCGGATAGATCATTCCTCCGAGTATCTCAGTGCGCGCGCCTGCCGTGGTATTGTAGGCCACGGTGCAATTGCCTTCACTCTTCCAGCCGAGAACCCACACCGTTGCCCCGCGGTTGGTGATCATCGTCTGGGCGCCTTCGCAATTCATCGCGCGCGCCCAGACCCGTTGGGGAAAAGCAAAGTCATATGGCCCACCCGCCATGTCATCGAGGAACAGATTTCCGCAGGCAGCCTCAGAGCGATAGCTGGCATAGCGTGCAAGCCGGGTGACGAGAGTCTTGTTGCCGGCATGGGCGATGGCGTTCGGGAAATTTCCCTCCCATGACAGGCGCTCGATCACCACTGGGCCGCTGCCGTCTCCGACGCGTATACACGGGTTACTTCCCAGTGCAGGATCGTACACAAACGAACTGCCGCAGCCTTGAATCCAGCGTACACCACCACGCACCAGAATGGTGCTCTTGATCCGGTATCCATTCTTGGGCATATACACTGCCACCTTGCCAGAATCGATCGCGGCCTGGATTGCCGGAGCCCAGTCATCGTTGATCACCAGCGACTGGTAAGTACGGACATTTACCCATTCATTCGTGGCCGGCCAGGAGACATCCGGAGTCTCTTCGATCGGCAAGCGCGGCATCGCCGCGGGGCCTGGAAATTGGGTTTCAATTGGTGAGCTGGTATAATCGACCAGGGAAGTTCCTGGTTGATCCGTTCCATTCACGCGCACGGCAGCCCGATAGCCACTGGTCGACAAATCGCGTACGACCAAGCGAGTCTCGGCCGGATTGTCACTGGTCACCGCAACCTGATTCACCGCTCCGCCGCTACAGGTTCCACCAATCAGGGTCAGATGTCCTTCATAGTATCCGTTAGCGAGATTCTGAGCTGCTGGAACTGTATTCGTGCTGAGTAGATTTCGTACGACCGTGGCGTGACCACGATTGCGCAGGCCGACCAGGCGTTGAGCTGTCAGGGTCAGGTGTTCAAAGACGCTCAGATACAGTGAATTGTACGCCTCGACTCCGACATCAAAACCCTGGATGCGGACGTTGCGGTAGAGGCATGGCCCATCGCCTGGATTGCGGAGGTCCAAGCCGATCAAGCCAACACCATCCTCGGAACGAATGTCCACGTCTCGCAGTCCGCCGCCATTATTTGAAATCCAGTGAACGCCGACCGCTCCGGGATTTCCGCTGCCGGTGCTGACGGTCAGATCGCACAGGTACGAGCTGAATGCCGTATTGTTCACCGCCCCACCAATATAATCACCACCCGCACTGCGCTGGGTAGCCGGGTCGGCATTGACGCTCGCCACCACCCACGACCACGCCGTGGGATTGGTGAATCCGGGACAGCTGTCTTTCAGTTTGATCGTGGTGCGGCTCGCGCCTGCGCCCTGCAACAACATCCACGTCTGGAAATGGATGGGGCTTGAGACGAGGTACGTTCCTGGCGGCAGATAGACGGTTTGAAACGCGCCCTCACCCGCACGGCATGCAGCATTTAGCGCTGCGGTGTCATCCGCGACGCCATTGCCCACGGCGCCATAATCGCGTTTCACATCAATGATCCCTGCATCGCTTGGAAATGCGACATCGCTTCCACACGCATAGTTTCCAGTCACTATCAATAAGAATAAAATTATAAGTCGCATAGTCATGATAGGTGCTTTCGGTTGAGCAGTCAAAAAAATTACGACAGCGTCGCTCACTGGTGAAAAGACAATTGTCAAATTTAGTTTCCGATAGCTCCCCAGATCGGTCAATGTTGAAAGTCCATGTTGG
>JANYGY010000082.1 GCA_025362255.1 Planctomycetales bacterium | reverse complement strand
TCACCTTGCACACCGGCACGAAGCTGCTGACCGGCCCAGGGGCGATGATGATGCCGCAGGCGTGGACGCCCAGATTACGCCCGAGCTTTTCGAGTGACAACGCGCCGTCGAGCACCCGCCGTGTACGCTCATCCTGATCATAGCGACTCTTCATCACCTCGACGATCGCGTACTCATTCTTCTTTTCGTCGATCGGCTTGAGGCCCAGGCACACCTTGAGATCGGTCTTGCCGCTGGGATCCGCCGGCACCAGATTAGCAAGCACCTGACTTTCTTCCGGCGTCCATTCATAGGCGCGGGCGACATCCTTGATCGCCATCTTGGCCTTCATCGTGCCCAAGGTCATGATGTTGGTGACCGCCGCCTCACCGTATTTCTGGCGCACATACTGGATGACTTCGTCGCGGCGATCCTTGCAGAAATCGACGTCGATGTCGGGCATGCTTTTACGCCCGGGATTCATGAAGCGCTCGAACAGCAGTCCATAGCGCAGTGGACACATGTCGGTGATGCCCATGGCGTACGCGACCAGGCTGCCGGCAGCCGAGCCACGCCCCGGACCGACCGGGATTCCGCCGCGTTTGGCCCACCCGATGAAATCGGCAACGATCAAAAAATAGGCGGGAAAGCCCATGGTGATGATGGTCTTCAGCTCGAATTCCAGACGTTCACGATGCGCGTCGGTAATTCCCTCGCCGTAGCGATTATTCATGCCCACCGCGCACAGCTCACGCAGCAGACCGGCCTCGTCCTTATCGGGCGGACATGGAAAGCGGGGCAGAAAATATTGGCCCGACGGAATCGAACCGTGGCAACGATCGGCGATCACCCGGGTGTTGGCGATGGCCTCGGGAAGTGCCGCAAAGCGCTCGGCCATTTCGGCCGGGGTCTTGAGGTAGAATTCCTCAGTCGGCATTTTCTTGCGCTTGGTGTCGGCCAGGGTCGTGCCGCTGTCGATCGCCAGCTGCACGTCATGCATCGCCGCGTCGCTGCGCTCAAGATAATGAACCCAGTTGGTCGCGACGACCGGGACCTCAGCGGCGCGCGCGAGCGTGACGTTGTCGGCAATCAATTGCGCCCAATCGAGCTGCGGATCCGGACCGAGGTCGGCCAGCTCGACATACAGACGATCGCCGAAAATCTCCTTCAGCCGCTGGAGCTGGGTCGCCGCGTCTTCCTTCGCGCCCTTCAAGATATGGCTGTTGAGGAAACCCCAGCGACCGGCCCCGGTCAGGCAGATGAGATCAGCGCTGAATTCGCGGATCGCTTCAAGGTCGACACGCGGCTCGAAATAAAATCCCTGCAACCACCCGCGCGACACCAGCTGCGACAGATTGCGATAGCCCTGCTCGCTGGTGGCCAGCAGCACCAGCTGCTGCGAATCACGGACCTTTTCCGTCATCGCGCCGGGAGTGACGTTGACCTGGCAGCCGATGATCGGCATCACCACCGCGGCGCTGGCGGCCACAACGCTCGCGCTGGCCGCCGCCTGACGGTGGTCGTCTGCCGCCAAGGCCGATGCTTCTTTTTGGGCTTTTGCTGCTTTTTCCGCCAGGTCTTTGCCCGCCGAATAGAATTCAAAAGCGCCGAACAGATTGCCGCGATCGGTTAGGGCGACGGCGTTCATCCCTTTTTTCGCCACGTTTGCCAGCAGCTTGCCGATGGTGATCGGCGAGTTCAGCAGCGTGAAGTGGCTGTGCACATGCAGATGGACGAAATCAGTCATCACCGTGCATCGTGCCGTGGGGCGGTCGCGATCAACGCCACGGCGGTCACGATCACCGCCGCCGACATCAACATCTGATGAGTGATCGGCTCGGCGTTGAGCCACGCCCCGATCCCGATCGCCACCAGGGGATTGACGTACCCATAGCTGGTCGCCAAGGCCGGGCTGGCATTGCGCAACAGCCATACGTACGAGCCGAAACCGATGACCGAGCCACCGACCACCAGATAAGCCCACGCCCCGAGCGACGCGGCAGTGATGTGCGCTGGATCCAAGTCAGTCCACTCGCCATGGATCGTCGCCGCGATCAGCATCGCCACGCCCCCCGCGACCATCTGCGCGCCCGTGGCCATCCACGGTGACGGGATCTGCGCAGTGGCCGTAAGGCGCCGGCTGAGCACCGAGCCGCACGCCCAGCTTACGCAGGCGAACAGCAACGCTGCGATGCCCCACCACGGATAGGCCAACGGCGCGCCGGGGCGCCAGACCAATACGCCGACGCCGACCAGACCCAAGACGATGCCAAAGGCCAATCGTGCGGTCGGCCGCGGCCCCCCCGCCGCCCATCCGACGCCGACCATCGCCATGGTGGTGCAGGCGATCATCAGCGCGACGACTCCCGAAGGCACCGCATGCGCGACCAGACACACGGTGCCATTGCCGCCCATCAGCAGCAGCACGCCCACCGCCAACGCACCGAGCCACTGCCGTCGATCAGGCCACGGCGTACCCATCACGCGCAGCACCAGCATGAGGATCCCGCCGGCGATCAAAAATCGCAGGCTGGCCATCAGCAATGGTGGCAACGAGCGCACCGCGACGGCGATCGCGAGGTACGTCGAACCCCACACCAGGTACAATGAGGTCAGAGCCGTGATCAGCGCAAATCGAGCAGGCATGCGGCTGCTTATCGTGGACGGTTTTTCGCCCGATCCATGCGGTGCTCAGCCGCGGTTGCGCGGGAATCAGGCGGGGATGTCGAGAATGTGGTCGAGGCGCATCCGCCTGAACAACACCGCTTGGCGTTCGCTGACGTTGATCAATGCCACGCGACGCGGATTGGCAGATTGAGCGACGCGGATGAGCCACGCGATCAGCAGCGAATTCGCTTGATGGATCGCCGCGCAGTCGATCGCCAGGGCCAGCGCTGCGGAATCCTCAAGACATGCCGCGCCGGCATCTCCGACCAGCAGCGGATGATCGAGTGCATCACGACCAAGAACGATGACGCGACGTTTGGCGTCGTCGTGAATCGCGTACGGCATGTCCATCAGGAGCAATCCATCGGTAAGGAATCCAGCGTAAGCTGAAGTTAGCATATCCATGATTGGCTCCTCGTCACTGATCTCAGTGTCGGTTCACCGCCGGCGTGCTTGAGTCGCGACTTTGGCGGAGTTCGGCCACCGGCCACGGACGCGGCGCCGGGCCACTGCCATAGCGCGCTGCCAAATGCTCGCGCAGGTGCCCGGACAGGTCGACCCCGGTGCGCCGGCTCAGCGCATCTGCGACCTCTGAAAGTGTCGTGGAGGCGCGGACCTTCACCCCGAGTTCGCGCGCACAGGCAATCAACGTGGCGTCGGCCTGCGCCAGCTGCTGCCGCCGCCGGGTTTCCGCATTCGGCCGTCGACGCCACCATCTGACCACCGCGACCACCCCCATGCCGCCGATTCCAACGGCCACGACGCTGTAAAACCAGGTGCGCGGCAGGCGGATCCCGGGCAGCGGTTCCACGAATCCGCCGGATGCCGCCGCCTCGGCTTCGGCCGCCGCCTGATCTGCCGCCACCTCGGGCGAGACCTCGCCGCGCGCCGGATCGATCCCGGCGAGCCGCTGGAGATAACCCGCCGACGGGGTCGCATCGACCCGCTGCCAGCGCCCGCGCGAGTCGATCAGTTCAAGCCACGCGTGCGCGTGAAGACCTCTGAACGTCACGCCTTTGGTATCGAATTCCTCACTCGCAAAGCCGACCACGGTGCGTGCCGGATGCCCGGCCCGGCGCAGCAGCACCACTGCCGCGGTCGAGAAATACTGGCAGTGCCCACGGCGATCGTCGGGGTCGTCGGACAGCAGAAAGGTCAGCAGCGCACCCGCTGGACTGCCATCTGGTTCGGGCAGGGAATCCAGTTCATAATGGCAGCGCTCCTGGATCAGCTGAACAATGTCGCGCGCGGCATCTTCAGGCGTCATCGAGGCCCATTCGCTGCGTTCGACGCGAGACCACGGCAGCTCATTCAAGGCGTTTGGCAGCCGGCCGCACAGTTCGGCCTCGCCGGCGGTGGCCATCCCCGCTTCCGACTCGGCCAACGATTCCAGGCTCACGCGATAGGTCGTGGTCGCCAATCCCAGCCCCGCTTGATACCAGTTTCCATCGCGATCCCCGCGCAAGCGATCAAGGCCGACGCCGAGCGCGCCATCAGGGCGCAGCACCACATCACCGCCACCGGGGCGACGCAGCAGCAGGCCGGTCGCCGTGCGCGGCGGGATCGGCGCCGTGGTTGGCAGAAATCCGTCCTCGGCCGTGCGCCACAACAGGAATGGCCCTTCGATGATGACTTCAGGCAAGGTGATCGCGCGCAGGTACACCATCCGCCCCAGGCGCGGTGCCGGACCAGTCCATTCCAGACGCGCTGATATCCGCTGATCCCGATCGATGCGCAGGGTGTCGCCAATGCGGATGACGGTCGCCAGGCCCGAGTTTGTGCTGCCGGTGTGAGCCTTGGCCGCCACCAGCGGATTGGGCATGCGCATCGCCTGCACCGGCAGATCCGCGAGATCGCGGCGACTTGCCGGCAATCCACCGAGCAGGCCGATCGCTGCGCACAACAGCACCGGACGCACCAGCCACAGCCACGAGGGCCTGTGACGCCACCGGCGGTCTCCGGGACCTGTTGCGAACCTGCCGCTTGGGCCGCTGCTGTTCTGGCCACTGCTGTTCTGGCCACTGCTGTTCTGGCCACTGCTGTTCTGGCCACTGCTATTTAGGCCACTGCGGCCCAGCGCGGCCGAGGTCCGGCGCGCGCCGCTGTTCGCGGCGAGCCACGCATCCGCGGCCAAGGCCCCCAACGCCAAGGGCACCAGCACCATGGCAGCAGCGGCGGCGCTATGCGGTGCAGGTTGCAGCAGGGTCCCGCTGAGGCCGTACCACACCAGATCCGCGGCGGCCAGCGCCGGCAGATAGCGCAAAGCACGATGGCGCACCAGCAGCAGCAACGACCCGCACAACGCGAACGCCACCAGCGGATACAACGGCGTCCCGATCAGCCACGCACCCGCCAGACCAGCGAGGAAGAACGCCTCGCGCAGCACCACCCACCGCTGGCTGGCAGACCAATGGCCGTGCATGACTTCAGACGCCACTGCAAACCCGAATTGCAACGCCAACGCGGGAATCCCGGCGGGATACGACCAACCGAGATATGCGACGATCACCCCGACGAAACCAAGATGCACCACCGAAGTCGCGGACATGCCCATCAATCGCCCCTATCGCAGCCGCGCCGGCAGACGGAACAGGTCATCGAGTTCGCCAAATCCCAGGATGAGGGGCCGATGGCGCAGCAGAGGCACGTCACCGGGTCGCGCGGTCAGCACCACCACCGCTGGCTGCGGCGGAATCACATCGGCCAGATCCGCCCCATCGCAACTCGCCATCGCCAGCCCTTCGAGCAAGCGCCCGGTATCACCGCTGATTCCGGCCGGCGCGAAACCTCCATGCACGGTGACCTGCCATCCCCGCCGAACGCAGGCGTCGGCCAGGGTCGCGGTCGCCGCCACCAGTTTTTCGAAGCGGCGGCCTTCGAGCACGCCCTCGGGTGAACGACCCGACGTATCGAGCACGATCGCCAACCGCCGGCAACCTGGATCAAGCCGCTCGGACACCAGCAGCTCGCCATGCCGCGCCGAGGCTCGCCAGTGGATCGCCCGCCGCGGATCGCCGACCCGGTAATCGCGCAGGTGATCGATCTCATCAGAGCCGGAATCAGTGGTCGGCTGCAACTCGGCCGACCAGCTGTCGAGCCGTTCACGCAACGCCCGGCGCAACTGCCCCATGGCCGGAAGGACGACGACTTCGCGCCCGAGACCCACGGTCCGTTCCACCGAGATCACTCCGAACGGTTGACTGCAGCATAAGCGCAGCGGAGGCAGCTGGACCACGCCGCGCTTGGGAAACCGCACCGTCCAGGTCGGGCGCACCCTACCCGCCGACAACGAGCGCAGACGCACGACTTCCCGGCGTCGACGATGCGCCGGATTCATCGCTTCGATGGTGCATGGCGGCAGATTGCCATGCACGGTCAAGGTCGCGCCGACGGTGACTTCCTCACCCACCGGCACGCACGCGGCCACCAGCCATTCAGCTTCAGCGGCCAAGGTCTGGCGCGGCGCGAGCCACCAGGCGACCAGCACGACCGCACCCAAGCCGAACCCCAGCGCCATGGTCGTCGGCTCGGGGATTGCACGCGCCGGCCACCAGCGACTGCTCAGCAGCAGTCCGGCTTCAGCGAGCACCAACCAGCCCACCGGAGTAATGCGGGTACGCATGCGCTAGGCTTTCTTGCGCGTGGAAGTCTGGCGCGTGGAAGTCTTGCGCGTGACGGTCTTGCGCGTGACGGTCTTGCGCGTGGCAGTCATGCGCACAGCTTTGCCGATCAACGCGGCACGGGTACGGAGTCGACCAGCG
The DNA here is from genome assembly GCA_025362255.1 of Planctomycetales bacterium. GTDB lineage: Bacteria > Planctomycetota > UBA11346 > UBA11346 > UBA11346 > CAIUVD01. The sequence continues at coordinate 5,171 of JANYGY010000082.1, read as the reverse complement.
CCTGCACCGCCGTCTCGCTGATCGTGCCGGCCCGCGCCGTGACCCGATGCGCGAGGCACGCCACCGCCAACGCCTGGACGTCATCGGGGATCACGAAATCGCGGCCCTTGAGCAGCGCCCGCGCCTGAGCCGTGCGCTGCAGACCCAACGCCGCGCGGGTGCTCGCCCCCTGCACCAGGCCCTTGGCCGAGCGGGTCGCGCGCACCAGATCGAGCACATAACGGCGCACCGATTCTTCGAGCCGGACCACCTGCACCGCAGCGCGCAACTGCTGCGCGAGGGTCTCGTCGATCAACGGCGTGAGTTGCGCCAACGCCGCCTCGGCACCGTCGCGCTCAAGCACCGCGAACTCGGCATCGGCTTCGGGATAGCCCAGACGAAAGCACAGCAGAAAGCGATCCCGCTGACTGTCGGGCAAAGGATACGTTCCGGCATGGTCGAGCGGATTCTGGGTGGCGATCCCAAAAAACCGCGAGTTCAAGCGACGCGGTTCGCCATCGACGGTGACCGTGCCCTCGCCGAGCGCTTCGAGCAACGCCGATTGGGTACGCGGTGGCGTGCGATTGAGCTCGTCAGCGAGCAGGACATCCGCAAACACCGGCCCAGGATGAAACGTGAATTTCTGCTCACGGTTGTCATAGACACTGACCCCGGTGATGTCAGCTGGCATCAGATCAGGCGTACATTGGATGCGCTTGAAACTGCCACCAGTCGCCACCGCAAAAGCCCGCGCCAGGGTCGTCTTGCCCACTCCCGGAATATCCTCGATCAGCACATGCCCACGCGCCAGCCACGCCGTGATCAGCAACTCGATCGGTTGCGGCGAGCCCTGATACACCCGCCGCAGCGCCTGCGTGAGTTGAGCCAACACCTGATCAAAAACCGCAGATCGATCCATGCCGTCACCATCCCCCATGGGCTGCCGGCGTCAAACGTCGGTCGGGGAAAAAGGTTCACGTTGGGCAATAATCCAGATGCCTACGCGGTGGATTCATTGGCTGTCGGGTAGATTCACAATCCGCCGAACTTCGACGGTTCCAACGCGTGCGCCTGGATGCTGCGCGGCAATCGCGATGGCGTCGTTCAGATCCCGGGCATCGATCAGGTAATATCCCCCGAGGAATTCGCGGGTCTCGGCGAATGGTCCATCGGTGACAAGACGCTTTCCCTGTCGAATTCGCACGCTCGTGGCGGTGGCGATCGGGTGCAGCGGTGACGCGCTCACGTAGTGCTCACGTGCGCTCAGGTGAATGGCCAACTGTACGGCCTCCCTGTGCGCCGCCTGCAAAGCTGCAGGTCCCTGCTTGTTCCAGTACTGCTCATCATCGTAGCACAGCAGCATATACCGCGAGTGATCTCGGTGGTCAGTTGCCCTTTGGTCAAAGTGATCAGGAGGCAAGCCTTCCAGGTGGGCCACTGGCCGAATTTCAACGGTACCCTTTTGCGCAGACGGCAGGCGCAGGGCGGTGGCCATGGCTTCATCAAGATTTGCTACATCGATGAGAAAGAATCCGCCGAGCTGCTCGGTGGTTTCAGCAAATGGGCCGGCGGTGATCAACGGCGTTCCGTTACGCACTCGCACGCTAGCGGCGGTCGCCACCGGATGCAGCGGTGCGGCGGCGATGAATCGCCCCTGAGCATGCAACTCCTGGCAAATCTTGCCCGAGGCGATCGTGCACGCCGTCCACTCGTCATGGGTCCAAGCCAGCTCAGGGCTGTAAATCAAAAGCATATACTTCATGAAGGATGTACCGGGCTGGAGGCAACTTCGTGCGATACACTTTTACCCAATACGAGCATGCCCACGACTGGTTTCCGCAAAGTCAGGCCGATCCAGGCCAGAACCCCAAGGATGAACGGAAAAAACCACGGATCACCGATGCGCAGATGCGTCATGATCGCACCGCCAAGGTAGCCGGTGAGCAGGATCGCGCCGATGAACGACGTGCGTGGAATGAGGTACAACACCGTCACTAAGATTTCGATGACGCCGATCTGCGGCACCAGCCCAAGGGGCAGGCCCAGGTGATCCATCATCGCCGTCTTGCCGGGCCAATCGATGAACTTAGGGATGCCGCTGGCGCCGATCATAAACAAGCCGACCAGGGATGTTAGAATCCAGCCAATGATGTTTGATATTTTAGAAGTCATGATTTCCACTTTCCGAGCGTTGGTTGCTGATCAGACGTTCGATTCGACGAGATGGATCAATTGGGTGAGGCCTTCCTGCCAACCCAAATAGCACAACTCGCTGGGGATCACGCTGGGAATGTTGGTTTGTTCGATGTTCAGCGAAACCCCGCATGAAACTTCTTCGATCGCCACCTTTACCAGCATTTCACCAAGCAGGCCCGGATCGTCGAAGATGGTGGTATAGCTGATGGATTTCCCTGGCGTCAATTCCAAGTACTTCCCGCCGAATGAGTTGCCGTGTCCAGTGTTGAAGCTGGTAAATGACATGCGAAAGGTGCCGCCGATTCGAGCTTCGAGGTGATGGACGGTGCACAGATATCCGTAGGGCGGAAGCCAGCGCGCCATGGCATCGGGATTCAAGAATGCTCGATAAACTTTATCAGGTGTTGAACGGATGACGCGATGGAGTTGCACAGAGTTGGGTTTCATGGGGGTCCTTGGAGTCGGTCGGAGATAGGCTTTTATGATTGTAGATGGGTTAGGGGTTTTCGCCCTGGACCATCACCATCCAGCCGACTCCGAATCGATCCGTCACCATGCCATAACGTGGCGACCAGAACGTTTTAGTCAGGGGCATGTCGATGCGCCCTCCGGTTGCCAAGGCATTGAATACCTGATCGGCGACCGCTGTCGTGGCCACGGTGATGGTGATCCTGAAGCCTTCGAAGTTGGATTTTTTTTCATCCATCCAGCAGCCATCCGAAGCCATCAGCGTCGTCCCACCGACGGTGAATTCGCAGTGCATGATCTTGTCGGCGAATGCGGGCGGTGGTGGCTCGGGACACTCGCTCCAGCGCATGATCGTACCTACCCGGGCGAACATCGCCGACTGATAGAATGTCAGCGCTTCCTCACACCGACCTCCAAAGAAGAGGTAGGTTTGCACTGAGGCCTGGCGCATCGCGGCCGCGACTTGATAGCGCTCCTCTTGTTCACGCAGCGTGGGAGTCAGTGCCTCGCCGAAATCCTCACTGGTGGCAAACGGACGAATTTCGATCTCGGAATCCTCCGGCATCGGATTGGGGCATTTCTTCACCCAGGCGATGGCTTCATCCATCGAAGCCACCTCCCACAGCCAGTACCCAGCGACCAGCTCCTTGGTTTCGGCGAATGGACCGTTGATTACCTCGCGATCTGATCCAGTGAAGCGCACGCGCACCGCCTTCGCGGATGGTTTCAAACCGTCACCGTCCAGCATCACCCCGGCCTTGATCAGATCTTCGCAGTAGCGGCCCATCGCCGTCAGTAGGTGCTCACTGGGCATGAGACCAGCTTCAGAGGATTTCGTGGCTTTGACGAAGACGGCAACTTTCATGAGATAGATCCAAGGGGTTGGCTGGGGTGCTTATTTGCTTTCAATGGTAGTCGAATGGCGAACCCACATTTCGACAAAAAACTTTTCACCTCCTGCAAATCGTTGCGACCATTAATTTTACGTCTCAGTGCAACTCCCTCAACCGCCGCATCAGGAATCTGCGCTCTGGTTCCTGCTGCACCAATTTCAGTGCCCGGCGATAGGCAACTTCGGATTCGGTGCGGCGACCCGCACGGCGCAGAAGGTCGGCGTGGGCAGCGTGGAAGAGATGGTATTGAGCGAGCGTGGCCTGAAGCGGCGTGAGGAGCTTCAGGCCGACCTCCGGCCCATCGCGCATGGCGATGGCCACTGACCGATTCAGTTCGACCACCGGCGTGGGCGTGGCCTGGACCAGCAGGTCGTACCAAGCGACCATTTGCGTCCAGTCGGTGGCTGAGGCCGTCGCAGCGCTGGCATGCACAGCGGAAATAGCCGCTTGAATGGTGTAACCGCCGATCGGTTCGGCGGCTCGGGCTCGCGTCAGCAGTGCCTTCGCTTCGGCGATGAAGGTGTGGTTCCAGAGTGAGCGATCCTGCTCTTCGAGGAGAATGATATCGCCGGCCGCGTCGATACGTGCTTCGCGGCGTGATTCATGCAGCAGCATCAGCGCTAGAAGTCCGAACCCTTCGGCATCGGGGCACAGCTCACACACCAATCGACCCAAACGTATGGCTTCCCGAGAGAGGTCAGCACACGTGTGCGACGCTCCCGATGAGGCCGAGTACCCCTCATTAAAAACCAAGTAACAGACGGCCAGCACGGCTTCAATGCGCAGCGGCAACTCATCAGCTCCTGGAATCAGGAATGGAATGCCCGCATCACGGATCTTCGCCTTGCCACGCACTATCCGCTGGGCCATCGTTGCTGGCGGAACCAAGAATGCCGCCGCGATCGCCTCGGTAGTCAGGCCACACACTTCACGCAAGGTCAAGGCGGTTTGGACCTGCAGGTCCAAGGCGGGATGACAACAGGTGAGGATCAGTCGCAGGTGATCATCTTGGATGTCCTGCTCTGAGACATCACGGTGGTCGGCGGCGGTCGCCTCGACCCTGCGGACAAGGTCCGCACTCAGTACCCTGAGCTTGCTGTTCCGGCGAAGGTGATCGATCGCCTTGAAGCGCGCGCTGGACACCAACCAAGCGACCGGATGCACCGGAATGCCTTGCTGGGGCCATTGATCCGCCGCCGCGAGAAAAGCTTCCTGGACGGCGTCCTCAGCCAGATCAAAATCGTTGACTAGGCGCACGACTGTGGCCAGCACCCGCCGGTGTTCAGTACGAAAGAGCACCTCGATGGTTGCTGCAATTACCGGATCAGAACCCATAGTAATGCCTTCGGCGATTCCCAACATGATGAAGATAGATCCGTCTCAACGTGCACGATGGAAAATGTCAATTCAGATTACACACATCGGATTTACAAAATTGAGCTGGCCTCAAAGGTACTGCTTCGGCCATGTCCCGGTGCCCAGTGAATGGAGATTTTCGGCGGTGGATTTTTTTATGGGGCTTCGTGCGAAGCTTCTATCGCCGGGGATGAGACGAAATTAATATCCGCTTTATCGAAAACCACATTCAAGGAGGCGTCGAAATCGCTTTCAAAAATTGGGATATCCAAATTTCCG
>JANYGY010000041.1 GCA_025362255.1 Planctomycetales bacterium | reverse complement strand
CACGTGGCATGGGCGGCTCGCCCATGATGCGGGAACACAACCATGGGCGAGCCGCCCATGCCACGTGATGCGATGATAAAAGGATAAGAAGATGAAACGGAATTTAGCGGCTTGGAATTGGTGGTCTGGGGAGGGTGACAGTTCCTTGCCCGTACCTTTGTTTAAGAATGCTCGTCCGCCTATTGTGTGGGTCGGCCACGCACCACGGGTTGCCGGGGTATGGTTTCAGGCGGCCAGGTCTTTTGATTGAGCATCTCTTCACCACTTTTTTACCGAAATGACCTCCATGCGTGTTGCTTTCAAAATGTTCGTCAACGAGCATTCGATCACTGACTACATCGCTCGGCATAATCCCATTTGGAAGGAGCTCGAAACGGCGCTCTACCAACATGGGGTGATCGAGTATTCGATTTTCGTTGATCCGAGTCACCGCGAATTGTTTGGCTTTGCGGAAATAGAATCCAAGGCCGAATGGGACAGCATCGCGCAGACCGATATCTGCAAGAAGTGGTGGGCGCACATGAGTGACCTGATGCCGACGAATGCGGATGGGAGTCCGGTCGCCCTGGAATTGACCGAGGTTTTTCATCTCGGAGGCCGACGGAAATAGCCTGATTCGGCTGATGCGAGCGAGCGTCGAGTCCTCGCCCGTTGGCCCAGGCTGGCGGCAGGCGGGTGCGGGATAGGATCCGCAGCCCATGGCCAACTCCGTCAGTGTCGGCATTGCCGCGAATCCCACGTTGCAGGCGAGCTTGGTCGAGTTGATCCGGGTGACGAGCACGGTGCTGCCGGCCGATGTCGTGCGCGCGGTGACCGCAGCCAAAGGCGATGAGGTCACCGGCACCAATGCGGCCTACGCCCTTGAGGTGATCGACTGCAACATCGGTTTGGCGAAGGACAAAAGCCAACCGCTGTGCCAGGATACCGGCTCGATCCTTTTTTATGTGCACACGCCGGTGGGGTACGACCAGTTGGCGTTTGCCGAGATAGCGATTGCGGCGGTGCAGCAGGCGACCGTCAAGGGCTACCTCCGGCAGAATTCGGTGGATGCGCTGACGGGCAAAAATTCGGGTAACAACACCGGGCCGGGGACGCCGGATTTCCATTTTCACCAATGGCGGGAGGACCACGTCGAGGTCAAGCTCATGCTCAAAGGCGGCGGCTGCGAAAACGTCGGCGCGACGTACACGTTGCCGCATCCGAAATTCGGCGGGCGTGATCTGGCGGGGGTTGAAAACGCGGTGCTCGACTGCGTTCTGCAAGCCCAGGGCCAGGGCTGCGGGCCCGGCATTCTCGGGGTGGGTATTGGCGGCGATCGGGTCAGTGGCATGGCCTGCGCCAAGACCCAGTTGCTGCGCCGCCTGGATGATGTGAATCCCGAACCCGTGCTTGCCGGACTCGAACAGCGGGTGGTGACCAAGGCCAACATGTCGGGCATCGGGCCGATGGGCTTTGGCGGCAAGACCACCCTGCTCGGCTGCAAAGCGGGAGCGCTCAATCGCGTGCCGGCGTCATTCTTTGTCGCGATCAGCTACATGTGCTGGGCATTCCGCCGTCAGGGCGTGAACCTGGCCGCTGATGGCGCGATCACTTCGTGGCTCTACTGAGATCCCCATGGCCCTCGTCCAACTGACCACCCCGATCACCGAAGCCCAGGCGCGCAGTCTGCACGTGGGCGACACCGTCGAGCTGTCGGGGCGGCTGTACACCGGCCGCGATGCGGTGCATCACCGCCTGCATCACGGCGATAAACCACCGGTCGATCTGCATGGGCAGATCATCTACCACTGCGGGCCGGTGATGGTCCGTGAGACTGTTGATGGGACAGAACGCTGGGCCTGTCGCGGCGCCGGGCCGACGACCTCCTCGCGCGAAGAGCCGTACCAATGGGAGGTCATGCGCGATCACGGCATCCGCGGCGTGATCGGCAAAGGCGGCATGGGGCCGAAGACCCTCGCCGGCTGCGTGACCTACGGCTGCGTCTATCTGCATGCGATTGGCGGCGCGGCCCAGGTCTGCGCTGAACGCATCACCCGCGTTGACGGGGTCGATTGGATGGATCTCGGCAGCCCCGAAGCCATCTGGCATCTGTGGGTCGAACGGTTTCCTTGCATCGTGACCATGGACAGCCATGGCAATTCGCTGCACCAGCAGGTGCGCGAAACCTCCACCGCAGCGCTTGCAGGATTACAGGCATGAACGACCCCGAGGTCACCGTGATCCAGCCCGTTGTCCCAACGGCTTTGCGCACCGCACCCGGCACGGCGTTGTGCCTCGCCAGTGGCATCATGACGTTCATGACCTGGTGGCTGCCGCCGGTGCCGTTTTTCATCGGCGTCTTCTGCCTGCTCAACGCCTGGCGGGCGGCGCGCGCGGCGCGACGTCAACCCGAACGATACCGGGGGAGCGCCGTGCCCTTGGCGAGCGTGGTGCTGGTGCTGCTCGCGTGGAGCTTTTCCATCCTGCTGCTGGCGCTGATTGGAATGACGTCGGGCGAGGTGGTCATGCCCGACGCGCCAGCAATCGATCGCTGGTAGATTGCTGGTAGATCGGCTAGTCGCGCAGGCGCTGGCCGGCGACCAGATCCGCGAACAGTCCGGGAACATTCGCCAGGTCGTCGAAGGTGCCGTCCTGGGCTACTCGGCCTCCGTCGAGAACGATGATCCGATCGCAATTGCGCACCGTCGCCAAGCGATGGGCGATGATGATCGCAGTGCGACCGCGCAACGTGGTGTCGAGCGTCTGCTGGATCAATTGTTCGCTGAGCGTGTCGAGCGCGCTGGTCGCTTCATCGAAGATGAAGAACGGCGTATCGGCGAGCAGCGCGCGGGCGATCGCCAGCCGTTGGCGTTGGCCACCGGACAGCGACGAACCGCCCTCGCCAACACGCTCATCGAGACGACCCGGCAACTGTTCGACGAATTCCCAGGCGTTGGCCTGGCGCAGGGCGGTGGTGATCGCGTGGTCATCGGCGTCGGGGCGGGCGACTTTGACATTGTCGCGGATCGAGGTGCGGAAGATGAACGGATCCTGCGGCACCACGCCAAAACGTTTGCGCAGATCGTTGCCCCTCAAACGCCGCAGATCGACCCCGGCCAGGGTGATGCTGCCGGCATTGGGATCATAAAGGCGCATGACCAGCTGGCTGACCGTGCTTTTTCCGGCCCCTGAGGGACCGACGAAGGCGACCCGCTGGCCGTACGGAATGCGCAGGTTGATGCCGCGCAGGATCGGTTGTTCGCCATAAGCGAAATGGACCGCATTGAATGCGATGTCGCCAGCCGGAGGAATGGACTCAGGTACGGCGTCGGGTGCCGGATCAGGGGTGGTGCTGGCGGCGTCGAGCACCGCGCCGATGCGTTCGACGCCGGCCTGCGCCGAACCCCACATGGTCATCGCGTTGAAGATCTGCTGCAATGGTGAGCGCAAGGTGTCGAACGACACGAACACGGCCATCACCATGCCGAGCGACGCGTGCCCATCGGCATAGCGCCACGCGCACGCGGCCATCAGGATGGCGAACATCACATAGCCGAGGGTCTCCTGTTTCATCCATTCGAAATGCGAACGGACATCCCGCTGATAACTTTTATCGCCGATCTGGCGCGCCTGATCCTCGAACGAGCGGCTGACGTGATCTTCCATCGCGTACAGCTTCACCGCGCGGTTGCCGCGCAGCAGATCCGAGACTTCGCCGATGACCCGGCCTTCGGTCGCCTGGAAATCCTTGGCGATGGCATGCACCCGTTTGCGCGAGTAGTTCATCAGCGCGACCGACATCACCGCGGTGATGATGAGCACCGTGCCCAGCGCCCAGTCCCACGCCAAGGCGGTGCCGAACGTGGTGATCAGGACCATCACCGCGCCGCAGCAGTTCATCGCCACATGCTGGTAGAATCCGGTGACGTTGGCCAAGGGGCTGCCGAAGAGATAGCTGAACAATTCGCCGCTGGAGTGGCTGCCGTGAAAGCGCAGGCACAGGTGGTTCACGTGACGGAAGAACAGTGCCCGCAAACCCAGCAGCACGCGTTCGCGGACGGTGACGAACAGGCGAAATCCGAGATGCCAGACAACCATCCGGCAGAGCATCGAGATCACCAGATAGACCCCGATCAGCCACGCCACGCGGTGCCAGCGTTGGGTCGAGCTGAGTCCCTCGGCGAGCAGCACATCGTCGATCAGCCATTTCGGCATCAGCGCCTGCAACGACAGGGCGATCCCATGAAACGCGTTGAGGCTGATCGCCCCGGCGAGCCACCAGCGATATGGCTTGAGCAGTGGCCAGACGATGGATTTCAAGGTCGTTTTAGCGGCCGTGGCCATGTGGTCCTCTCGGCGCCGAGGCGTCTAGGATGAGCTGCTGCAAGGCGGTGAATGCCGGGCGCGGACGCAGGCCCGCACGCGCATCGACCAGGCCATAGCCGGGCGCGGTCAACTGCCACCAATAGACCCGATCGACCACCCCGGTGGCCCAGGCGATGCGATAACTGCGGGTCAGAAAATCAGCGGCGGTGGTCTCGTCGACGCATTCCTCGTCAGAGGTCGGGGTCCAGAAATCGGTGCCCAGCAGCGGCCAGTTCAGCTCGGTCAGCCACAGCGGGGCACCGCGCGCCACGCGTGGACTGGCGCGGCAGGCGGCGGCGGTGAAGCGGATCTTGTTGGCCAGATCGAACAGTCCGTATTGGGTGTTTTCAGGCGCGCCCCGGCGATCGACATAAAGCAGCGAGGTGGCGATATCGCAGGTGAAATGCCGACGGTTGAACAGCATGCGGGCCAGGGGCGCAGGTTCGAAATCGATCACCGCTGGACCCGCGAGCCGCACTCCGGGAAAGTGCCGCCGCACGCGTTCGGCTTGTTCAAGCAAGTCCAGCGCTTCGCCGAGATGAAAGCATCCCCACTTGGTGCGATTGGGCGCGTGCGGCAGTTGAAATGCCTCGGCGTGCGGCCCAAGGGCAGTGAAGATCTGGGCCAGATCTGCGCACCATTGGCGGGGTTCGCAGACGCTGGCGCGATTCTGCAGCACCGCGACGACCACCGGATTGCCGGTCAGCTCGTGCACCTGCGCGCACCAGCGGGCCAGCTGCGGCAGGCGCTGCCGCTCCCACACTGCGGCGCGCACCAGCACCCGGCGAACCCCAAGCTGGTCGAGCAGCGCCAAGTGCTCGGCGTCGCGCGCCGCGTCATAGTTGCATGGCGCGGCGACCCCGCAGAAATCCGCCGAGGGTACGCCCAGGCGGAGAGGCGCGCGCCACGCCGCCGCGATCATCGGGGCGGCGGCCACGATGGTTGCCGCGGTGCGCAGATATTCAGCGAAAGCGGCGCGCCGCAGGGGCCGTTTATCGAAACGGATCTGATCCGGCTGGTCGCTCGGCCAATGCCACGGCAGATCGTGCCACGGACGTTTGTTCACCTCAGCATCCGATCACCATCCGAGGCGCCGGCGCAGCGGACGGGTGGAATCCTTGAACCACCGGGTGGTGCGTTCGATCATCGTGACGCGCGCAAAAATCCGTCGCGCGAGGATGAGATCAGCACCGCGGGCCAAGGCATACGGTTCGACCAGGGTGCCATGGCAGGCGAGCTTGGCCAAGGCCGCGAGACCGCTGCGCAAGGACACCGGCCCGAAGCGCATGCGATTGCAGTCGACCAGCAAATGATCAAAGGCTGCGCTCGGATCCTGCGTGAGCGGCTTCAGGAGCACATTGCCCGGGGTGAGATCCTGATGATGCGCGCCGGCATCGTGCATGCGGGCGATGAACTGCGCCAGGGCGACGCCGACCTCAGCTGACAGCAGGCCGTCGTGGATGTCCCACACGCTGCGGCAACCGTCTTCCCAGGCGCAGACATAGAGTGCGCGGCTGCCGCGCGCGGCGATCACCGCTAGCGGTTCAGGCGTGCCAAGGCCGAGCCGCAGCAAGCGAACGGCGTGATCGTAACTGGCCGTCGCCTTGTCCGGGCCGCGCCCGCGTCGCCACCACACGCTGTTTCCGGTGCCAAAAGCCTTGACCACGACCGGACGATCCGGCCCGGCAAACCGGTAAAGGGTGTTGCGTCCGGCATAGATGATCGCCGAGGACTCGGCGGCAGCGATGCGTGCCGGCAGGTCCACGCACCACTCCTGTCCGGTGGGATTGTCCCAGGCGCCATGCAGCCGCTGGATCGCGCCTTTGAGCTGCAGCGGAGCAACCGGCAGCGACCCGGGCGGCGGATGATGAACGGCAGACATCGCCCGCGCAGCGTATGCTTCTGGCCTTCGAGTGAATCACCGGCCAGGAGCCTGACGGGCAGCGGCCGTCGCGGTTGACCCCTGCCGCCTGGGCCAAGGCTTGCGCCATCGTGACGCTTTCGCCCACCCTCAGTGCCAGTGCGCCGCCGACGCTCTACATCGTCGGCGACATCCATCTGCGCGCTGGTGAAGGGCCTTTCCCGGTGTTTCTCGATCTGTTGGCGCGCCGCGCGCCGGCCCGGCTGGTGATCCTCGGCGATCTGTTCGATTATTGGCTGGAGACCGCCGACGCGGTCGCGCGTTATGCGCCGGTGCTGGATCGCCTGCGCGCGCTGACGGCCGCTGGCTGGCAGCTCGATCTGGTGCGCGGCAATCGCGAGATGGCCGCCGGACGGCTGCTCGCTGCGACCAGCGGCTGCACCCTGCACTGGCCGCGGCTCGACCTGCGTCTGGGGGCGCGACGGGTGCGCGTGGTCCACGGTGATCGGCTGATCACGGACCCGGGCTATCGCGCATTGCGGGCGTGGATCGGTTCGTTTTGGCACGGTGCGTGGCAACTCCTCCATCCCGCGGCGGTGCAGGATCTCGTCGCGCGCTGGCTGCGCCGCGGCAGCCGCAGCCAGCGGCCGAACGCCTATCGGGTGATCAGCGTCGATCCGCGCCGCGCTCAGGCGGCGGCCCGTGGCCCGTGCGACACCCTGATCGCCGGCCACATCCACGAGCAATGGCGACGCACCATCGGCGGGGTCGATCTCCTGCTGGTCGGCGATTGGCCGGATTCGATCGGCCAATGGATCGAAGGTCACGCTGACGGCCGCCTGGTTCATCGGCGGTTCGACTTTGCCGAAGCCCTGTTGCCCAAAGTTCTCGCTGAAAGAGCCGCCGATCATGGATGAGCTGACCACTCTCGAAGCCCAGCTGCGCTTTCACGATGAGCGCTATTACCGCCAGGCCGAGCCGGAGATCACCGACACCCAGTACGACGAATTGCGCGATCGGTATCACGCCCTGTGCAACGAGCGCGGACTCGCTCCGGCTGACCGCTATGGCATGACGCCGGGCGATGATCGCACTCCGGGCTTTACCACCGTGCGCCATCGCCTGCCGATGCTGTCGCTCGAAAAAGCTGCCGATGGCGAAGACGGCAGCGCCGAAGGAAAACTTGCCGCGTGGGTTGAACGCACGCGTAAACTCGCGGATCTGGCGAGCACCGCGCCGCTGGCGCTGCTGGTCGAGCCGAAGATCGACGGCATGAGCGTCAGCCTGACCTATCGCGATGGACGGTTGCTGCAGGCGGTCAGCCGCGGCGACGGGATCAGCGGCGACCTGATCACCGATCAGGTGCGCGCCAGCGGGGCGGTCCCGCTTGAGGTGGCCGTGCCTGCGGGCGGTACCTTTGAAGTGCGCGGCGAACTGTACCTGCCGCATGCGCGATTTAAGGCGCTGAATAAAAGCCTGGTCGCGGCGGGCACCAAGCCGCTGATCAATCCGCGCAACGGCTGCGCCGGCCTGATGAAGCGCAAAGACGCCAGCGCGCTTGAAGGCCTGGGCATCAGCGCGTTCGTCTATCACGTGGCGTGGGCCGAAGGTCTTGAGCTGCCAAGTTCGCAACAGGCGGTCATCGCCTGGCTGGCGACGCTGGGCTTCGCGACCAATCCGCACGTCACCCGCCACGCGACCGCTGGCGATGCCGCCGCCGCCTGTCGGGCTTTCGGCGATGAACGTGGCGGGCTGACCTACGACATCGACGGCATGGTGATCAAGATCGACGACCGCCGTCTGCATGATCGCCTGGGCACCACTGAACATCATCCGCGGTGGGGCTTGGCGTGGAAATTCGCGCCCGAACGCAAACCCACCGAGCTGCGCGCGATCACCGTCCAGGTCGGCAAAAGCGGCAAGCTGACGCCCGTCGCCGAACTGGCGCCCGTGGTCCTCGCACAGACCACCGTGACCCGCGCCAGCCTGCACAACTTCGCCGAGCTCGAGCGCAAGGACGTGCGCCTGGGCGACATCGTGCTGGTTGAAAAAGCCGGTGAGATCATTCCGCAAGTGGTTGCGGTGGTGCTCGAACGACGCCAGCCCAGCGCGGTCGCCTATGCCCGCCCGATCGTCTGCCCCGAGTGCCAGACGCCGGTGCTGACCGAGGATATCTTCATCTTCTGTCCCAATCCGACCTGCGGGGCGCAAGTGCGCGAGCGCCTGCGTCACTTCGCGTCGCGCGGCGCGATGGACGTGCAGGGATTGGGCGAAGCGGCGATCGATCAACTGTGCACCACCAGGACATTGACCTCGCCGGCGCAACTCTTCGCCCTGACCGCCGAGGACATCGCCGGGCTTGAACGCAAAGGTGACAAGTCGGCCCACAACCTCATCGCGGCTTTGGCCAGCGCCAAAAATCGTGGTCTGGCGCGGGTGCTCATCGGCCTGTGCCTGCACCATGTCGGCGAAAAGTTGGCCGAGGATCTGGCCGCCACCTGCGGCTCGATGGCCGCGTTGCTCGATCTCGCCAGCAGACATCAGGCCGGCGATCCCGCGCCCCTCGCGCAACTCGACGCGATCGACGGCGTTGCCGACACCACCGCCCGCTCGGTGCTCGACCAGCTCGCCAGTCCCGCCGTGCGTCAGGTGATCGATGACCTCACCGCCGCCGGCGTGAACATGACCGCCGAACGCAAAGCCGTGCGCAACGTCGCCGGCGTGGCCGGCAAGACCTTCGTCCTGACCGGCACCTTGCCGACCCTGTCGCGCGACCAGGCCGAAGCCCTGATCACCACCGCTGGCGGTACGTGCAGCGGCGCGGTTTCGAAGAAGACCGCCTATCTTGTCGCCGGCGACGAAGCCGGCTCCAAACTCGCCAAGGCCCAATCCCTCGGCGTAAAGATCATCGACGAAGCTGCGTTGCGCGCGCTGCTCGACCTTGGCGAGTGAATTGACGACCGAACAGGAGGGCGCAGAGGGCGCAGAGGACGCAAAGGATAGAAGGGCGTGTGCATTGGATTGGCCCGAGCGCGTTCACGGATCTCACTCCCTCAGCTCATCGCCCCCGCTCCCTCGCCTCGGCGCTCTCTGCGTCCACTGCGCCCTCCTGTTCAGCATTTAAAAAAATACCGCGTGCAGTCTTGATCGGCGGGGCCTTTGCCACACGATTACCCATGCATTTTATCGCCGAATCTGCGCTGAATCCTGGTCTTTATCGGTTTTGTGCGAGCTGGCGGATGCGCTTGCTGATCGTGATCTTGGCCGTGATTCCGGCGTTTGCCGAAGACAGTCAGCCGGTAAAGGATCCCAAGGATCCCAATGCGATTCCGGAAAAAGCCTGGATCAATGGCGGTCGGCCAATGGGATTACGAATTGCCGCACCACCGTTCAGCTGGGCCTGCGATGTCGGCGCCAATGAGGCTGAGCAGAAGAAATTCCTGCAACGTTTCGCCGGCCCGGTGATGGAGACGTCGAAGTTCTTCCGCAAGGTGTTCAGTCTCAAGGACACCTGCTTCGAAGATTTCGCCAAGCAGAATGCCGGCCAGAAATGGGAGCCGCTCATCCGCATCAACTTGTGGCGGAAATACAGCGATTTCCTGGTCGATTTCCAACGTCGGTATGACACCAAATCGCGACCGGGAGCTTTTTTCGGAACCTCACAGGAGCGCGATGCCTATGCCAAGCCGACGGGTAAGAGTGTGCGCGAAATCGGTGCGCCTGCCGAAAGCACCGACGATCAACAGCTGCTGCGCAGCCTCTATCATGAGCTGGGCCACACGTTCATGCGCACCTACATGGCGAGCTCGGTCGAAATCCCGAGTTGGATCGAAGAAGGCAACGCCCAGCTTTTCCAATACCGCATCGGCAATGGCACCAAACCGGAAAACGAACGGATCGAGCGCCAAGGCTGGTTGCGGGAAATGCTTGAAGAAGGTTCGCTGATCGCCTGGCCGGAATTCATCAAAGTCCACAATCTCGACAATCTCGACTTCACCTGGAAGGACCAATCGCGCAGCATCATCCAATATTGCCAGGCTTGGTCGGTGATCGAATTCATGATTAGCAACCCGGCGCGGCAGACCCAATACCTGCGCATGCTAGAAAAGCTCAAAAAGTCGAGCCTGGGGGCGATGGGATCCAAAATTACCGTTGAAGCCGACCTGATGACCTACCTGTACGGGATCCAGGAAGCGGTGTTCAAAGAGTGTTACGGAGTCGCGCTCACCGAAGTCGAAGACATCTGGCACAAGGAGTGGATCATCAAGGAATACCAACGGCTGCTGCCCAAGCATCCGCTGCTGATGTATCATCGCGGCAACTGGCTGCTGAGTTACCGGCTCGAGGAAAATGATCCCGAAGGCTCAAAGGTGGTGATCGCCACCGCTGAAGCGCGCTTCAACGAATGCATCACGGTGGCCCCGACCTGTGCCGAAGGCCATGTCGGTCTCGGCCAGATCGCGATGTTGCGTCATGATTTCGCCGCCGCCCAGATCCACTTCGACGAGGCCCTGCGCCTCGACTCGGAAAGTTTCGATGCCCTGCTGCGCGGTGGCATCGCCAAAGTCGAATCCGGCAAGGCCGAAGATGCGGTGCCGTTGCTGAAGCAGGCGTCGCTGCAACGGCCCACCTCGGCCGAGGCCCAGCTGCATCTCGGGCGGGCGCTGGCGATCGAGGGGCGCGACCTCGACAGCGCGGTGGTGGCCCTGGCCGCCGCCGCCGAATTACGCAAGGATCTGGCCTCGACCTGTGCCCTCTATGCCGGGGTCATGCATTTCGTCGCTAAAGATTACGCCAAGGCGTCGACCTCATTTCTCGAAGCCTCTTACGCCCGGCCGGGCGACTCGTCGATGATCATGCTTACCGCGCTCGCCGAAGCGTGGGGCGGCAATGTGCCTGTGGCGACCCAATACCTGGATCGCGTTCCGGCCACTGATTCGCTCAATGAGCTGCGCAAGCGCCTGGGCAATAAGGATCAGCTGCCGCTCATCACCTGGAAGAACGGCGGCATCACTTTGGTCTGGCCAGCGGCTGCGCCCTAAAAAAAAGCTGCGCCCTAAAAAAGCTGCACCCTGAAAAAAGCTGCGCCCTAAAAAAAGTTGAGCCTGACGTGAGCCATCCCGAAATGCCCGCAACCGTCCGCCGGCTGGGCTGGCTCCATTTCGCCAATGACCTGACCCTCGATTTCCTGACCCCGTTGCTGCCCGCCGGAGTTCCGGTGGCGTGGTTGGGGGTGATGGAAGGCGTCGCCGATGGGGTGGCGCAGGTGCTCAAGCTGGTCACTGGGCGGGCGGCCGATCGCAGTGGTCGACGCGCGCCGTGGGTTGCCGCCGGTTACGCTGGAAATGCTTTTTTCAGACCGTTGGCCGGCGTCGGGATGCTGCTCGGCTGGCCGCTGTGGATCGTGACCTGTCGCATCGGCGATCGGTTGGGCAAAGGCCTGCGCAGCGCGGCGAGCGATGCGCTGATCGCCGACTGGGTGCTCGACGCCGAGTCGCGCGCCCGCGCGTATGCCAGGATGCGCACCTATGATCATGTGGGCGCGACGGTCGGGGCGCTGGCCGCGGCGGCAGCGGTCGCGGTCTACAGTTCAGCGACGCAGATCGGGTGGATGATCTGCGGCCTGGTGGTGCCCGCGGTGGCGATGCTGTGGTGGTGCCGCGGCTTGCGCGATGCGCCGCGAGCGCAAGAAATCGCTCCCGTGGCTGGGCCAGTTGCTGGGTCAGTAGCTGGGCCAGTGGCTGGGCCAGTCGGCTGGTGGCCGGCAGATCTGATGACGCGGCGATTGTTGTGGGTCATCGCGCTGGCCGGCATCGGCGCCCGCATCGGCCCGCTGCTGATCCTGGCGCACGTCGCCGGCCTAGGAGTCGACGCCACCGTGTCGTGGCCGTTGTGGCAGGTCTGCTTGGCGTGGGCCGCGCTCGCGGTGGTCCAGGCGCTCGCCGCGATGGCCGCCGGGTGGGCCACCGCACGGTGGGGGGCGCTGCCGTTCTTGCGCCTCGGCTGGGTCATCGGAGCGGCGGCCTATGGCGCACTCGCGTTCAGCCACGGGGCCGCGCTGCTGGTTGCCGGCTTGGCCTGGGGCTTGGTCACCGGGCTGACCGAGGGCGCCGAAAAAACCGCAGTCGCCGCGCTCGCACCTAAGCTCGAACGGGCAACCGCGTTCGGCGCTCTGGGTCTGCTGTGCGCCGGCGCGGCGCTGCTCGGCAGTGGCCTGGTCGGCGTCGGGCTGGCCCATGTCGGAGGAATCATCTTCGCCGTGCCCGGAGCCGCGCTGCTGCTGAGCGCCCTGCTGAGCGCGGCGATCTTGCGGAGGCCGCTCGCTGCCAGATGACGGACGGCAAGCTGACTTAAGGCAATTCGAATTCGGCTTGGACCCGCGCCGTCGCCTGGGCGACCAGGTCCGGGGCGTCGCCGGGCAGCCACACGATGTCGGGCCAGCCACGGTACCAGGTGAGTTGATGCTTGGCCAAATGCCGCGTTCCGCGCGCCACGCGCTCCTCAGCTTCGTCGAGATCATACGCACCATCAAGATGCACGATCACTTCTTTGTAGCCGACCGCCTGCTGCGCTTCTGGCGATAAACGTGCGCGCAGGGCGGTGACTTCCGCGACCAATCCCGCAGCGAACATCTGCCGCGTGCGGTCGCTGATCCGGACATGCAGCGCGGGCTTGGCCCACTGCACCCCGAGCACCAAGGGATGCAGATCGGGACGCCGGACTCCATCGGTCGTATGGAAGCTCGAAAATGCCCGGCCGGTCACCTGCCACACTTCCAGCGCCCGCACCACCCGCCGTTCGTCGTTGGGGTGGCGCGTGGCGGCGTACACCGGATCGATGCGCTGCAGTTCAGCGAACAAGGCGGCGGGGCCTTCGTCGCGGAAACGCTGCTGCAACTGCGCGCGGATCGTCTCATCCCGGGGAGCGCCGGCGCTGATCCCTTCGAGCAGCAACTTGGCATACAGCGGCGTGCCCCCGGCGACGATCGGCAGGTGGCCGCGCGCATGGGTGGCGCGCAACGCCGCGTCAGCCAGACCGAACCACTGTTGGGCGTCGCAATGCTCGGCCGGATCGCAGCAGTCGAGCAGATGGTGCGCTACACCGGCCTGTTCGCTGACGGTCGGCTTGGCGGTGCCGACATCCATGTCGCGATAGACCGCCATCGCATCAGCGGAAATGATCTCGCCCGAAAAACGTTGGGCCAAGGCAATCGCCAAGGCTGATTTTCCCGACGCCGTCGGCCCGACGATAACCACCAATGGAATCATGTGCGCGCAGCGTGCACCGCTGCGCTGCGCCTCAACCCTTGGGATTTTGTTGGTTCGCGCGATAGAGATGCGCCAGCACTTCGGCCAGGGCGTGGTACAGCGCGGGCGGCACCTCGACATCGAGATCGAGCGCACCAAGCAAGTGCACCAGATCGCGATCTTCATGCAGCGGGATGCCGTGCTCCAAGGCCAACGCGACGATCCGCTCAGCGACGGGGCCCTGACCCTTGGCCATCACCCGGGGCGCTGATTCGTGGTCGTGGTCATAGCGCAGAGCCACCGCGCGTTGGCGCTCAGTCATAGGTCCCCCGCCACAGCCTCTTCGCTGACGACGCGCAAGGCGGCGACCAGTCCGCGCGCATGCAGGTCGGCCGTCAGATCGGGCAGCGCCGCCGCCAGCTCGGCCGCCGCAGCGGGGGCCGCGACCAGGGTCACCGCCACCGGCCCGCCATCGGCGCCGGACAGGCGCACACTGACCTCGCCCAATCGCGACATCGCGCAATCGACGCGCAACCAGCAGGCCGTTCGACCATCGGCAGTGCGTCTGGTGGTGACCGCCAAACGGGCAGCCAGAGGCTGACCCGCAACCATCAGCGGCAGCCCCAGCACCCGATCATAATCCGCGAGATGCACCGGCGGAAACAGCTGCTGGGCGGCAACCTCGCGCACCGCTGCCATCGCCGCCTCGGGGGTGGGCGACGACGATGGGCTGGTGGCTGAGGACGGACGCGAATCCGCGGGATCCTCGCGTGCACCAGCGCGCAGTGCGGCGGAGGCTCCGCGCTGCGCAGTCGTCAAATGGGCGGGATCCGGCGCTGAGGCTCTGCCTGCGGCCAGCCGATGATCGGCGACGGCGGCATCCGAATCTTTCGCCTGCGCAGAGTCGTCTTCCAAGAAATTTACATTTATTTTTTCAAGATCTGAATTTTCTAGAGCCTCGTTGTGAGGTCCGATTTTTTCAAGGCCAACGGTTGCCCCCGCTCCCGCGCCCATGGCGGTTCCCGCGAGTACCGCGGTACGCACGAGGTGATGCAGCAACGTGGTGTCGTGCGGGCTGATCGCCGGCGGAAATACGCCGGCCAAGGTCAGGGCCGCGCGCACCGCCTGCGTCGGCGGCGAGTGCGCGAGATCGACCGCGTGCGCCGCCTCTGATGTCAAGAATCTCGCCACGGTCGGCAAGGCGGCGTCAGCGGCGCGCAGCGCCAGCCGCAACGTCATCGGCGACAACGGCAACGGCGAGAGCGCGATCTGCGCCGTCGCCGTGGCCACGGCTGCGGGCAGCGCATTGGGCACGGATTGATGTAAAATCACCGCTGACCACGTGCGTGCAGGCGACGGCAGTGGCGTTGGAATAAGTCGCGAGGCCAATCCAGATTCGCGGCTGATCGCGGTGTGAACCAACGGATCGCCACCGTGGTCTGCGTGCGCCAACGGTGGGCGAGGCGTCCCGGTGGGCGCGCTGGTTATCGACGTGGCGCGCTCAGGAAGTGGGGAGCGGCCGTCAGCGTGCGCGGTGATCGTCGCCTGCACGAGTTCAACCGCCTGGCGCAGGACCGCCGTCGGAACCGCCGTCGGAACCGCCGTTTTAACCAACGCCGCGCCCGGTCGCGACGCGGCCAGCGGCACGCCGAGACGGGTGAACGCGGCGACGGTCAATTCCGCTGCTGGGCCGGCGGGCAACCCCAGATCGCGAATCATTAGCGCCACCCGCGCCTCGACGCTCAATGATGCGCGCGGCGGCGGCTCGCTGGTGAGCAGCTTCACCGTCAGCGGAAGATCACCTTCGCCAGCGGTCTGCACTTCGAGCTGCACGATGGAATCAGGGGTCAGCGCCAACGGACTTGAGGCGACCAGCGTGCGCCCGCGCACTCCCAGCAAAAAAGTATCTGAACCGAGGACCTCAAGCACCCGCGCCGAAATAACGTGCCCCGGCATCAGGGTTGCCGCTAACGGCGGAGCTGTCGCCAGTGGCGGAGCTGCTACCAGTAGTGGAGCTGCTACCAGTGGTGGAGCTGTCGCCAGTGGTGGAGCTGTCGCCAGTGAACCAACTAAAAGAGAATTAAGCGGCGAACCGGACCCGGACCGTGCCGGCGGTTGGCCAGAGAGTTCCATGGCCGGCGCTCACACGTATTGCGCGATGCGCGCCCGCAGCACACCCATGATGCGGCCATGGATCTGGCAGATCCGGCTTTCGGTGACCCCAAGCACGGCGGCGATTTCTTTGAGCAGCAGGTGTTCGAAATAATACATCTTCACGATCAGCCGCTCTTGCTCGGTGAGCGTCGCCAGAGCTTTGGCCAGCACTTGGCGCAGATCTTCACGCTCCATGAAGCGCGCGGGATTGGTGTCGTCACCATCCGGCGCGGCGAGCAGCGCGCTCAGCGGGGTGTCTTCGCCCACCGGTTGATCGAGCGACACCTGGGTGGCCAGGTGCGCATTGCGCTCAAGTTCGGGCAATTCGGATTCGGTCACCCCGAGCGAGTTGGCAAGCTCGCCATCAGTTGGTGAACGGCCCAACGTTCGCGCCAGCTCGCCGAGCGTGCGCTGGTAGTCGCGTGAACGCTCACGGGCACTGCGCGGCACCCAATCGCGCGCCCGCAGCTCGTCGATCACCGCGCCGCGGATGCGCAGCACGGCGTAGGTAGAAAAGGCATTGTCGCGGGACGCATCGAAGCGCGTCAGCGCGTCCATCAGGCCGATGACGCCGGCGTGGAACAGATCGTCGCGATCGACGGACGGCGGCAGATGCGCGGCCACCCGTTCGACCACTGAATGGACCAACGGAAGATGGCGCACGATCTCGGCTTCACGCTCGGCGTCGCCACGAATTCCGGCAGCTTGGCGATACGCAGCAACTCGTGGCGCTGAAGACGAAGAAACCGCTGAAGCAGCTGCCGAAGAAACCGGCGAGGCATCAGATGAAGCAGAACGAGAGCCAGGTGACGCCATCATGGCAGTCTACCCCAGATCACGGCCGACCGCCAGTCGCGGTCGTCAGGCCAGTGGCTTTGGGCGCGGCTTTGCCGGCATTCTTTTCGGCATTGAATTGAACTTCGGCAGCGACGGTGGCGGCGGCGTCTTCGATGACACCAGCCACCTGGCGGAATAATTTTCCGGCCACCCACATCGCGACCAAGGCGCCCACCGCCGCGCGCCACGCCACGGTCAACGGATCATACCCCAGATAGAGCCCAAGGGCGAGCCAGCCGAGTCCGGTCCACAGCAAAACCTTTGCCTGCAATGCCAATAGGTGGGTTTCCATGATGCCTCACGGGTGGTAACGCGTCGGGGGTGCCAATCTTTCGCGGCCCATCCTTTGTTGACGTCCCACATTGGCCTCAAGTCCACGCCACGGCTGCCGATGCTCGACTTGGCATCCTGCGTGCGTTGTCCCCGATGCAGATGCTTACCCCGGAGCCGCCCATGCTCACTACGTTCAGCGATCCCATGACTTCAGCAGCGGCAGCCGCCAGCGGCGGCGGTGGCAGCAGTGCTGCCGAGGCAGGCCATCGCCTGGTGACCGTGCAGACCCAGATGGCTGGGCCGCGCCAGGTCCCGGCGTCGAGCATCCTGCGCTTCGTCACGCCGTTGCTGGGCTTCGACCACCTCGAACGCTTCATCACCTTTCAGACCCAGGAAGGGCCCCTGCACTGGCTGCAGGCGGTCGAAGATTCCCAGGTGTCCTTCTGCCTGCTCTCGCCGTTCATCGCCGGCATGGACATCGACATGGAGATCGAAGCCGCCGATGCGGTCGACATCGGCGCCGTCCAGGCGGATGAGATCGAGGTCTATACGGTGCTCGTCCTGGAAAAGGATCCGGCCAAGATCCGCACCAACCTGCGCGCCCCGATCCTGGTCTGCCGGCGTACCGGACTGGCCAAGCAACTGGTGCTTTCCAGTGCTAAACTGCCGATTCAGTTCTACCTCGCCGATCTCAAGCTAAAGGCTCGTAAGTAATTTCAGATCGAGGTCGCCTGTGCTGGTCCTGACGCGCAAACCGAACGAGAGCATCGTCATCGACGGGGTCATCACGGTGACCGTCCTCGACGTCGCCAAGAACGGCACAGTGCGCCTCGGGATCACCGCTCCGCGGCACCATCAGGTCTATCGCCAGGAATTATTTTTGGAGATCCAGGCTGAGAATCGCACTGCGTCCACCACTCCGGCAGACGCGGCGCAGATGCTTGGTCGCCTATTTCCCCCGACGCCGACCGATCCGCCGACCCATCCGCCGACCGACTCCTAGAGTTCAGGCAGCCCGCGTCAAAATTCAGATTTTTTCGAATTTGATGACTTCGACAGGACAGCCTTCAGCGGCTTCCTGGATCTGATCGGCGAGTTCTTTGCCGATCGTGCCGCTCAGGGCCGAACGCTCTTCCAGATTGGGCGTCTGCTGACCGTCAAGGCGGACCTCGGCGCGGATCTTGCAGGTTTCCTCGGTGACGGTGAACACCTCGGGGCAGGTGGTTTCACAGGCATTGCAGACGATGCAGCCGTCTTCGATCCAAACCTTGGTGATGGCCATGAGCAACTCCTTCAGCGTCAGGGGGCGAGATTCAAGCGTTTGCACCAGATCGCGCAAGCTCCCGATGATGATTGCGGGATGAACGGATACGCCATCCGATCCGCTCAGCGAAGCCATGCGTTGGCGTTATGGCTCAGTTAAGTGCCGCTGATGAATGCCCGGATATCGGGGATTTCCGCGACCGTATCCAGGCCGTGGGCTTTCGCGTATTCACGCCAGGTCACATCCAGGCCGAGACCTTGCAGCCGGGCCGCCTGCGGGCGAGTGACCTCGATCGGGATCACCTGATCAGCGGTGCCGTGGGTCAGCAGGATCCGTTGCTGGTCCCCCGCCGCGCCAAACGCACCCGGATAGGATTCCATTTCGGCCACCCACCCGCTGATGCCGATCAACCCGGCAAAGGGCCGCGCATGGGTCAGCCCGACTGCCATGGTCATCAGCGCGCCCTGGCTGAAACCCATCAGGGTCAGGTCTTCGCAGCGGATGCCCCGCGTCGTTTCGAGATGGACGATCAGAGCCCGCACCAGGTCGCGACTGCGCTTTACCAGCGCCAGATCCGGGCGCGGATCCGGCAAGCGCAGATCGAACCACGACCAGCCGTCGTGGTAGCAATCCGGTGCCTGGACGAAAATCCAGCCGGTGTCCGCCAGATCCAGATAATCCGCGACCGGCTTCCAGCCTTCTTTCGAATCACCAAGACCATGCAGCACCATGATCCAGCGCGTTGGCGAGCCCTTTACCACCACATCGTGAACCAGCATCACGGCCGCCGTACGGACAACGCCGCCGCATACGCCATGAGCTGCTTAACCATCGAACTCAAGCCATTCGCCCGATTGGTCGAGAGGTTTTGATTGAGGCCCAACTCTTCGATGAACGCCGGCGGCGCCGCCAGGATCGCCTTCGCCGTCTGGCCCGAATACACCTGCACCAGCAACCCCGCGAGACCCTTGGGGATCGCCGCGTCGCTGTCGGCATGGAACACCACCCGGTCGCCCTCGGTGGTGGCGTGCAGCCACACGGTCGACGAACAGCCGCGCACCTTGTTCGCCTCCACCCGGAAATCCTCGGGCAAAGGCGGCAACGCCCGGCCCAGGGCGATGATCTTTTGATAACGGGATTCCCAATCAGGCAGGGCCTGATAATCGGCAACCAGCCGCGCCTGAGTCTGCAAGATGGACATGCGCAGAATCTAGGAGCCTGTCGGGGATAGGCGACTGAGGATGGCGATGTGGATCGGATGGCAGGATCAAGGCGGAGGGATGCGCCGAATAGCAGCGCTATTCGGACATTCCGACAACGCCGAGCATGCCATCCGAGACCAAGCCAGCCGACCGAGCTTATCTCCGACAGGCTCCCAGCCCCGTGCCGCGCGAGCGAAGGGCGAATCGCGAAGCCACTTGTCAGCCTGCCAACAATAAATTCCGAACTGAATCCCAAATACCCAAAACCGAAAAGGGGGCCCAGCTGCGATTTTCTTTTAGCGTGTCAGCACCATGCCGACCACGCCCGAAACCCCGAGGGCGACGCCTGCCCACACTCGTTTGCGTGGGCGATCGCCATCGATCGCCCACGCCAGGGGGATGACCAGCAGGGGCACCAATGCGATCACCGATTGGGCGACCCCGACCTTCAGTTCGGCCAGCGCGAGTTGATAGCAGGTGACCCCGATCGCCGGACCCGCCAACGCAGTGAGGGCCAGCCAGGGCAGCAGGGCCCGGGCTTTTGGCGGCGGCGTGACGGCGGTGGTCAACGGCAACCACGCCAGGCAGAGCGCCAGACCGCCGAGATTGCGGATGAGCGCTGCATCGACGCCGCTGATCGGCGTGCCGGTCGCGTGGGCGAGGGCGAATCCGTGGCGGCTGAGCACCGCCGACACCGCCAGCCCACAGGCCGACATCACCCCGAAGCCGCAGCCGGCAAGAAAGGCTCGGTCGTGACGCAGCGCATGCCGGTCAGGTGTCAACGCCAGCACCACCCCGGCGATGATGACCACGATGAACAACACCTCAGCGAGATGGAGCGGCGTGCCGAGCCAGGCCCATTCCAACGTCGCTCCCAGGGGGGCCGCGAGACAACTGGTGAACAATGCGGGAAGTCGCGCCCCCAATCTGGAATACGCGTTGAACAACGCGATGTCGCCCAGGCCCAGACCGATCACGCCCGACGCGACGAACCACCACCCGGCTCCCTGCCAGGTGAACCCGCGGATGCAGGCTATCCACCCCGCCAGCAGCACCACCGCCACCGCCAGCCGAGCCGCGTTCGCGCGCGCCGCGCCCAGCAGTTTCGCGGTGCGCGCCGAAGCGATGGTCGACACCGACCACAACAGCGCGGTCAAAATCGCAAAGATCATCTACCGCCTGTTTCCCTGACCCGACCTGACTTGAGGCGAATGGTACGCCGGCTCAATAGGTCGCGCGCAAATGCAGGACGCTGATCGCCTGGGCGAACGCTGCCGCGGTGACCGCGCCTTTCGGCGTGAAGGTCAGGGTGCGCGGCTGCCCAGGCAGCAGGGTCAGCGAATTGTCGTCGAATTCGCCGGCGAGACCGTCGGCATTGACCTGGACGAACAAGGCTGGGCGATCGGTGGTAAGCGTCACCTGGAAACCGTTGATCGCGGTGGTGACCTTGGCGGGAAAGATCGTGCAGCGTTTGTATTCGGTAAAGACCTGGGTGTTCACGTGCGCAAAGCGCTGGCCGCCGGCAGTGCCGGTCAGCGACAACTGCCAGAAACGCGTGCCGCGATCAGCCTCGGTCGCGGCGAGCGTGGTCAGCGCGCGCTTGGTCAGCAGGTGGGCGGCACCGGCGGCGACGGTCGCGGTCAGCACCTCGGTCGCGATCACGGCGCCATCGAAGCCGATCAGCTGGGCAGTGACGCTGACCTCTGCCGGGCTGGGCTGGTCGTTGGTCACCCACACCTCGACCTCGTCGGTCTTGGTCTGAAACGCACTGACGATGATCGGCGCATAGAACCGTTTGGCGTGATAATGCAGCTGTTTCCACTTGCCGCTGTATTCCACCGACGACCACGAAGCCACCGGCCAATTGTCGTTGAGCTGCCAATAGATGGTGCCCATGCAGGTCGGCTGGAGATGACGCCAGTGTTCGACGGCGGTCTTGATCGCGATCGCCTGCTGCACCTGCGACAAGTACAGGAATGCCGGGAAGCCGTTGGGGATGCGAAAATAGCGCGCGAACATGTCGTTGATGCGCGCGTTGCCGCCGTTGTTGCGCTGATGCCATTCCATGACCGGCGAGGTCAGGTTCCATTCGTCTGGTGGGCAATAGGTCTTCACCGTGTCGAGCGACGGGAAGCTTTGATAACCGAATTCGCTGCAGAATCGCGGGGTGATGTCGTAGTACGCGGCAAACGATTTGCCTTCGTGCCACACCGCCCAGTAGTGCATGTCGCCGTGCTTATCGTCGTGCCAGCAGTCGCTGAAATCGCCGGGGCCAGCACAGGGTGACGAGGGCCAGAACATCCGCGCCGGGTCAGCCTCGGCGACCGCGGCGGTCAGCACCTGCGATTGGCGATCGTAATCGATGAGGTAACGATCGCGTTTTTCGCGTGAATCCTTGAACCACGTCAGCGCCCCGACGACCTCGTTGTCGCCGCACCACAAGGCGATGCTGCCGTGATCGCGCAGGCGTTTGATCTGGTACGTGACCTCGGTGCGGATTTCGGCCAGCCACGGTTTGTCGGCCGGGTACAGCGCACACGAGAACATGAAATCGTGCCACACCATCAGGCCGAGATCATCGCAGCGATCGTAAAAGGCATGGCGCTCGAACTGGCCGCCGCCCCACACCCGGATGATGTTCATGCCGACCGCTGCCGCCGAGCCGAGCTGATCGGCATAGCGCGCATCGGTCTGCCGTGCCGGCAGCGCGTCACAGGGAATCCAGTTGGCGCCCTTGGCGAAGATCCTCCGGCCATTGACCTGGATGGTCATCGAGGTGCCTTTTTCATCCTTCTCATTGAGCACCACGAGCTCGCGCAACGCCAGGCGCTTGTGCGCGACCTCATCGCCGATCGCCACCGTCAGCGCATAGAGTGTCTGCGCGCCGTGACCGTTCGGCCACCAGCGTTGCGGACGCTCGATGGTGACGCTGCCGGTGACGGTCGAAGCTCCTTCAGCCACGGTCAGCGGAATCGCCGCCACCGCGTCGCCGACCCGGATGTCGAGCGTGGTCGTGCCTGCCGCCACCGCGACGATTTCGGCGGTGACCGTGACGGTCACGGCATCAGTCGCGGTCGAAAATTGTTGGCTGGTGTAGACGTGCTCAATGCGCGCCAGGGTCGTTCCGCGCAGGCTGAGATCGTCGTACACCCCGCAGACGAACAGGCTGATGCCCCAATCCCATCCGCCATGGCATTGGGCTTTGCGGATGAGATTGAAGTGCGGGATCTTCGCGCCGACGTCAACTCCGGCCGACGGAATCGGATACGGCTGACGCGCGGCCCGCGCCACGGCTTCGCGCGCAGCGGCGGCAAAGCGGATGCTGATGGTGTTGCTGCCGACGACGAGCAACGGCTTGGCTTCGAAGCGGAAGCGGCGGAATTGGTTGGCCGTGCTGCCGAGCAGGTGGCCATTGATGCGGACCTCGGTGAAGGTGTCGAGCGACGCCGCATTGAGGTAGATGCTCGGACAAGCCAGCATCTCGGGCGTGACGTCGATCCGCCGCTCGATCACCCAATCGCGCGCGATCACCCACTGCACCGCGGCCTCGTTCATGCCCCAATACGGGTCCGGGATCTGGCCCGCCGCGAGCAGCGCACTGAACACGTCGCCGGGCACCGCAAACGGACAGGTATGGCTGCCGTCGACTTCGGTGAGGGTCCATTCTCCGGCGAGATTAAGGAGACACCGCCGATCGCGCGGGGTCCCCGGCTCGGTGATGAAAGAGGACGGGATCAACGCTGCGGGAGTGGCCATGGCCGCAGGCTAATGGGCCGTTGAATCCGGTCAGCTGCGAGCTTTTTTTCGGGGGCCTATTGCGGCGAGCAATTACAGACGATTCCTCCTCAGCCGGAGATCGTCCCGAACGTCGCGACCACCGCGTTGTGATGATCGAGAACCAGGACTTTGGGTTCGTGGCCGATCACTTCGCGCTCGTCATACAAAGCGAACCCGGCAATGATCACCACGTCGCCTTTTTGCGCATGTCGCGCGGCCGCACCATTGACGATGATCTGACGTTTACCGCGTTCACCGGCGATCAGGTAGGTTTCCAGACGAAAGCCGTTGTGGCAGTTGAGGAGCTGGATTTTCTGATGCACCAGCAGCCCGGCGCGCTCGATCAGTTCCAGATCGACGGTCAGGCTTCCTGGATAGTCGAGCCGGCATTCGGTGACGACGGCGTGGTGGAGTTTCCCTTGGAGCATCTCGCGTTGCATGCAATTGATGGTCGTCAGCTCACGCGCGGCGCAACTGAACTCGGCGAGGCTGGACCTGGACTTGCCGGAGTCTTTTGCGGAATGATCGGATCCTTCGCCAGGTAGCAGCTCGAACTCGGATGTCCGCCGCCGCCCCGGGCGGCGGCGATCACCGCGCAATCGGTGGCCGGCCGGCCCTCGCGCACGCCGGTGCGCAGCGAATGGATCCACGCCGGCGCATTGCCCTTGCGATAAAACAGCACCGCGAGGTCGTACCCCAGGCCGCCTTCGGCGATCGGCTGGCAGATGTATTCGCCCAGCTCGTTCTGATCCTTGAAGCAATTCACCGCCAACGCCCGCACGCCTGCCAGACCGTAGGCATCATTGATCGCGATGCCGGTGGTGGCGGCGGTGACGATCCGCTGACGTTGGGCCTCGATCAAAGGCCGCCCGCGTGCCGCCATCGCCTCAAGGTCGGCCTCCAGCAGATTTTCAAAAGTGCTGCCCGGAAACGCATCGACCAGGCCCGCGCATATCGCCCGGCTGTCGGGCAATTCCCACAACCACAGATCCTTATCGCGGATGTACTGCACCACCGGCGGCGGCGCCTGGGTGGGAAACAACGTCTTCCAGGTCAACGACGTGCCGCACTCCGCGAGATCGAACACGCCCCAGCCGAGGGTGCGCCAGATGCCTTCGGCGCTGGCGTGATGATCGATCCACACCAGCTCACTGGCCTGCGCCTTCAGCTGGCGCATGGCCTCCAACGGGAAACCGAAATCCACCAGATAGACTACACGACCTTCGACCTTCGGCGGCGGATTGCTGTACTGCACCGCGAGAAACTCACAGTCGGGCACCTTGCGCCGGACCACCGCCGCCGCGCCGTTGCCATCAAGGCAGTTCTTGTGATAGATGCAGAGCGGACGGGTCACGTCAGGTGATGTATCGGTCTACCTGGGCGATGAAGGGCGAACCGCATCGCAGTCGATCAGGTCCTGTTTCCCGGGCCCACCTCAGGCCTTGCCGAAACCGCGGACGTTCCACGATCCCGCTCGTGACGGCAGCACTGCCGCCAACGACACCTGGAGAGGTGGCAGAGCGGTTGATCGCGTCGGTCTTGAAAACCGAAAGGCCCGAAAGGGTCTCGAGGGTTCGAATCCCTCCCTCTCCGCCAAATAAAAACACCCCCGGCCGCACCGCCGGGGGTGTTTCCTTTACTGCTGACTGACAGTGCGGCCGGGGATGTTTTCATGTGCCAAAAGGCAGGGTGCTCACCCCATCGCCCGCAGGGACGCGGTCGGGACGCGGCGGCACGTGGCCTCTCTTCGGCCGTCCTCGCGGTTCGAATCCCTCCCGCACCGATCATTTCGAAAATAACGTTGTCAGCCGACACGACCTGGCGGGTGACAACGTCATGGTCGCCTGGAGTTTTTTTCGCGCCTTGGCTGGCCTTGATCCCCGTGCACGCCTGCAAAAGGTTAAAATACTCGTCAATATAGACCCGTTTCCCCAGGCTCAGGTCTGTCATATGCTGCAACACTCAATGGTAAAACGTTCGAAAAAGTGCATCTGAAAACTGCAACGATTGGGACAACTGGTGATTTGCAATCTGAAGCGAGCGCCCAAACTCCGCCACCTGTCCAGTCATCCAGTTGCTTCCTTGCTCGGGCGCCTTCACGGGATCAACGCCACGCAGGATGGTAACGGGGTCGCAAGGTTGGCCCTGTGTGGGGGTCTGCTGCACGGCCTGACTCACCCTCTTTGGAGGAATCATTGTGAATATTCGCTACGTTGTCCCCGCCTTGGGCCTCATCGCCCTCACCGCCACCGTCACCTCCGCCCAGGAAATCGCCAAAGGTGTAAACCTCGACGGTTACGTCGACACGATTTTTACGGGGACCACCAACACCGGTTCCAACCAAGCCTCCAGAGATGTGGCCAGCACCACTGACTTTAAGGCCACTGTCGTCGCCAAAGTCGGCTGGACGATCAATGACAAGGCGAAAGCCACCTTCTCGTTGAAGTCGACCAACGACAATGACTCGAACTCAGTCACCATGTACGAAGCCTACGGCTCGTTCATCGCCTCTGAGGGCCTTGAAATCAGCGCCGGCAAAAGTCTGACCCCGTTTGGTTACTACTCGGGTTACGCCACTGGCCTGCCGACGGTCACGACCTCGCTGACCCAGGCAAACCTCTACACCGGCAATGCTGTCGGCGCATGGGCTTCCTACACGGTCAACGAACAAGTGAATGTGACCGCGATTGTAACTGACGGCTACACGGGCGCCGCTAAGAGCTCGACATTCAGAACTGACGGATACGGCGTGGCCCCAGCCACCAATAAGGTGAACCGTTCGGGCACCGTATCCCCCGGCATCGACGTCCTGATCAAGGCGACCCCTGAATTCACCGTCGATTTCGAGGGTTACCTCGATCCGAGCGGCGGCAACGTTGACCCCGGCAACGCTGATAAAAATGGATCGGTCTACGTCGGTGCGATCAATGCCGAGTACAAGGCTGCCGACCTGCTGGCTGCCTTTGAAGTGATCTACAAGACCACTGATTACGGCCGAAATGGCAACGGTTCGGGCGATATCCATGACCTCGGCTGGTCGGCGTTTGGCACCTACAAACTGCCGGATGACGTTTTTGCCGGGGCCGTAACCGCCCAATTGGGTCAGTTGTACAAAGATAAAGTTGGCGGCGCAGGCGAGTACACCCTCACCAAGGCCCAGCTCGCCTTGCTGACCAACCCCGTGGTCAGCTCGCAGTTCGGTTTGAACTACGAAGTGTTCTACATCAACGATATGCCGAGCGCTTCGAGCAGCGATAACGTCGATACGTTCGGCGTGGCCATCGAAGGCTTGTTCGTCATCCCGTAAATCGACGAACGCTTCACGGCGGACAAACGAACCCCAGGGCACCATGCCCTGGGGTTTTTGTTTTTGAAAGTGACTTGCAAGAGCACCGAGGCCCAGTAATTAGTGAGTATGATTCCTAATAGCGTTGATTCCCCTGGAATTGACTCAGCAGTCGCCCTCAGTCGGTCACCTGAAAGAATTTCGCGTGCTCTCGGACATCAGGGGATGGGCCTCGGACTAGCGCTAAGCATGGTGTTCAGTGGCTGTGCGGGCAGTCCCGATCAGGGATCTGCGGCACCGTTGACCGCCGACCAGCGCCTCAGCCGCACCGAGCGACTGGGCGATCGCCTGTTCCATGACACCACCTTGTCCGAGCCACAGGGCATGTCATGCGCCACCTGTCATAACCCGGAACGAGCTTTCGGCGGCAATAACGGTTCCGGCATCGGCGTCGCGCTCGGCAGCCGTCCGGGTGCTTTGGGGATCCGCAACACGCCATCATTGATGTACGGCAGTTTCTCTCCGGCTTTCTCGGTGGATCGGGACAACACCCCCAGCGGTGGCCAGTTCCTGGATGGGCGGGTCGACGGTCAGGCCGAGCAAGCGGGCAAGCCGCTGCTGTCGGCGGTCGAGATGAACAACCCTGATCAGGCTACGGTTGTCGCCAAAGTCGCTGCTTCTGCCTATGCCGAAGATTTCCGCCGGCAGTACGGGTCTGACATCTTCACTCGCACCGATGACGCATTTGCGGCCATCGGCGCAGCATTGGCCGCTTATCAGCAGACTCCTGAATTCCATCCGTTCACCTCTCGCTTCGACCAATATCTGCGCGGCAAAGACACGTTCACGCCAACCGAACGACGCGGCATGGCGTTGTTCTTCAATCCGCTCACCGGCAATTGTGTCGGCTGTCACGCAGCCGATCAAAGCAGTGGTAATCCTCGGGACTCGCTCTTCACCGACTTCACCTACGACAATCTCGGAGTCCCCCGCAACACGGCTATTCCAGCGAATGCGGATCCGCTCTTCTTCGATCTGGGCCTGGGTGGTCCTAAACGCACCCTGCCGAATGGTGATCCTTCATTCAATGGCGCGTTCAAAGTCCCGACCCTGCGCAATGTCGCGCTGCGCGAAGCCTTCATGCACAATGGATTCTTCACCAGACTGACCGATGTCGTCGACTTCTATGCGACCCGCGACACAGACCCAGCCCGCTGGTATCCGGGGGGTCTTAAATTCAACGATCTGCCGCCTGCTTTTTCGGGTAATGTCAACGTCACCGAAGTTCCATACGATCGTCAACTTGGTGATGCGCCTCGTCTGTCGCCGCAGGACGTCATGGATCTGTCAACGTTCCTGAGAACGCTTACTGATGAGGCATTCGTCGGTGCCCTGCCGGCAGCCAACTGAATGCGCTGTCGAAGGTGGCATGGGCGGCTCGCCCATGAGGTGTTTGTTTACTCGCACATGGGCGAGCCGCCCATGCCACGGGAAACAGTCGAAGGTGGCATGGGCGGCCCGCCCATGAGTTGTTTGTCTACCCGCACCTGGGCGAGCCGCCCATGCTACGTGA
>JANYGY010000029.1 GCA_025362255.1 Planctomycetales bacterium | reverse complement strand
GGCCTTCACCAGCTCGGTTTTCCCCAGCCCTGGCAGACCCTCGACCAGCACGTGGCCACCAGCGAGCAGCCCGGTCAGCACCAGCCGCGTCAGGTCGTGCTGGCCGAGCACCGTGGCATCGAGCGTCGCCAGCAGATCCAGGGCGAGGCGCTGATGGTTGGCGAGATCAGAAGGAGTGAGCATACGAGGGTGCATTCAGGAGGAGGGTCGCGCGAAAAAAATAACCGGCAGCAGATGGCGGAAAGAGCTGGCGCAGACATTCGCCATCGACCGGGCCTGATCCATCACTTATCGGCGAAGTAGGCCTCGACCGCCCCGCGGTGGCGCGGGGCGACGGTGGCGCGGCGGCTGTCGGCCGCGGTCGGGTCAAAGGCCCGGGCCGCGGCGCGCTCAAGCTGATGCAACGCGGCGTCGTCGGCCTGGGCATCCCGGGCCTGGGCGGCGACCGTGACCGAGCCATCGGGATTGAGGGTGGCGCCCGGGGCCAGCGCCGCCTGATCGCCCCCGGCGGTGCGCGCACGGGCAATGCGATCCAGCGGCGCTTCACCAGGGCCGCGCGATGGACCACCGCGATCGCAATTCTGCTCTGCCGAGAGCCGTGCGAGAAAAGCTTCGGCGGCCGTCCGCGCTTCGCCGGACAATCCATTTTTGCGTTTATTCAATTCATCGGCCAGCCGTCGGGCCAGGGCCCGGGCCTGCGCAGGATTCGGCGAGGGGTCGCCAGCTCGCCCGGGCTTCACTCCGGCGCGTTGCAAGGCCTCGGCCTGGGCTTTGCTGATCAGGCCCTGGCGTAGCGCTTTGTCCAACGCCTGAGCCAAGGCCTGCTGCTGATGCGGATCAGCAAGATCTGGCACCAGCCCCGGCGCCTGCTCGGCCAGTTTCGCCAGATCGCTGGCCAGGTTCGCGGCTAATGCCGACGCCAAAAGGGCGGCCGCTTCCGGGCTCGTCGCGGTGCTCTGGTCAGGGGATTCGGGAGCTGCCGCAGCCTGCGCAGCAGCCAGCGCCGCCGCCAGTTTCGCCCCCGCGGCGGTGGACTGCGCCGCGAGTTGCGTCTGCAGGCGATCGAGACCTTCCCAGGTCGCCTGATCCAAGGTGCCGCCCTGACTGCGGGCGACGAGTTCGGCCAAGCGCTGATCGAGTTCTTTACGCTCAAGCGGCGTAATGATCGCTGCCTCGGCCAAGCGCGCGAGTTCGTCGCGTAGCGGTTTGACCAGGGCTTCGGCTGGCCCGGCCAGCGCGGGCAGCGGCATCGCTTGGGGCAAACACCAAGCCCCGAGCATCAGCAGCACCCCGAAAAAAGCGGGCATCAGCGGTCGATCACGCAGGGGCGGCAGAGTGATGCGCTGCACCGCCGCGGAACAGCGCTCGGCCCACGCCGGGTCGCGCTGCTCAGCGTAGCCCATCACCAGGCCATCGGCCCCAGCCAACAAATCCAGTTCGCCCGCCAATGCCGCCGTCGTGGTGCGCTGGCGCCACGCCCCGGGCAGCCACGGCAGCGGCGTCAGCACACCGGCGGCAATAATCGCGGGCACCAGCCAATCACCGTTGGGCAACGCCAGCCTGACCACAGCGATGACCACCGCGGCGAGGATCGTGCTGGCGACCAGGCGCGGAGCCCCGACGACGATCAGCTGCTGCCAGCGGTGCCGTCGGGCGAGGCGGATCATCAGCGCGTCGAGCGTCGCCATGATCCGGACCCTTTCTGAATCTGCTTATTTGGCGGGAGCCGGTGGCGCCGCGGGCGTGGCCACTGCCGGGGCTGGTGCCGCAGGTGCTGCGACCGGAGTTGCAACTGGCGCGGGCGCCGCTGACCCAGGTGCTGCTGACCCAGGTGCTGCAGGCGGTAACGCAGGTGCAGCCGATGCCGCCGCAGGCGCCGCAGCTTCAGCGACCTGCCGCTTCAAATCCCAATACATCGCCTTGGCCAAGCCGAGTAGATTCTCGGCCCCGAGATCGGTGCGGGTGGTCAGCGGTTCGAGTTCGGCGATCGCTTCCTCGCGCTTGCCTTGGGCGGTCAACACCTGCGCCAGGCCAAGCACGGCAGTGAGCTGAGCAACCTGATATTTCGCGCCGGCGGCGCGTTTCGTCTCGCTGAACAAGGAGACTGCCAGATCCAGTTCACCGGCCTGCTGATGCACTGCTGCGCGCGTCAGCTTGGCGGCGAGTTGGATTTCAGGATCATTGGTGGCGGTGGCGGCCTCAATCACTTTGAGGGCCACCGGTGCGGCGCTGGCGGTATCGCCTTTGAGCAGCAGTTCCTGCACGACTTCGATTCCGGCGCGGGCGCGAAAGGTCGGGGTTACCTGCGGGTCGGCGAGCAGGGCTTGGAATGCCGCGGTTTTCTTGATCGCGTCGGCTTCATCGCGGGCGGCGATGAAGCGCGCCGCGCTGCCGGCTTCGGGATGACGTTGCAGGGCCGAGTTCAGGACGAACACGCCGACGATGCCCAACAGCACGACCAGCAGCACCAGCGGCCAGGCGCGCTTGATGACCTGGGCGAAGGCATCGAGCCGATCATAGAACGGATCGGAATAGCTGGTCGAAGGACCGAGGTCGTCTGCCATGTCAGGTACTGCTTAGGGCTGGCTGGGCGCTCAAGGTTGAGCGCGGGGTTCAAGGCGGAACGCGATCGTGGTCGCGTCGCCTTCGGCGGAAGCGTGGACCACCAGGGTCTCGTCACCTTTGGCGAAGCGGCCCTGACGGTGACTTGAAGAATCTTTCCAGGCCTCGTCACCAGCCGTTGCGCGCCAGCCAAAACTGGCCAGACCGCCGCAAAGCCGGTCGAATTCAGCAATCGGATCGCGGGCGTCATCGCCCGGCTTGGTGATGAAGGTCACGCTCAGGCGGCGCAGCGCGCCGCCGGCGATCGCCAACGCGATCTGCTCGTCTTCGGCGGTCAGCCGATAGCCGACCAGGCGATCGAACGGCAGGTCGGGGAACTGATCGGGGTGATAGGCCGGGGGCCGGTGCGCGGCGGTAACGCCGGCATCAGACGACGAGCCTTCACGACTGCTTTCGCAGCCCGCGATGGCGAGGGCCGCGAGCAGCAGCGGCGCCCACTTCATGCGGTTTTGTAAGTCAGCTTGGCGCTGCCGATGACGATCACGTCACCCGCACGCAGGTCACGATCGCGGACGACCTTGTCGCCGTTGACCCGTACGGCGCGCCAGCCGCCCATGGCCATGATCTTGTGCCCGGCAGCGGTCTTCAGGATTTTGGCCTGAATCGGCTTGACCAGGAAACCCTTGGCAGGGATGTCAGCCGAAGTGCCGATGGTCGATTCTTCGCGCATCAGCTGGGCGAGGACTTCGCGGCCACCTTGTTCGAGCGCGATGACCATCCGTTTGCCGTCGCCGCTCATCGCCTTGGCCAACGCCGCTTGGTCGACGAACATGGTCATTTCGCCGCCCATGCTGGCGCCGGCCTTTTTGCCTTTGCCATTGGTCGAGGCGAAACCAGCACCGTCGAAGATCAGCGAATGTTTACCTAAGACGATCTTGTCGTTGGTCTTGAGCACATGCCGGCTGATCTTTTGACCGTTGATGAACGTCCCATTATTGGACCCACCATCGACCAAGGCCCAGTTGTCGCCGTCCTTGACGATCGAGCAGTGATGCCGGGAAACCCCAAGATTGTCGACCACGATGTCGCAATCCATCGACCGGCCGATTTTCGACTCGGCCTTTTCGAGGGTGTACTCGGCTTCGGTGTTGGAACCGAACATGACGATGATTTTGGCCATACGAGCCATCTCTCCAAAGCGGGCGCGAACGCACCCTAGGGTAGGCATTTACGAGGTCAACGACGGGCGATGAGAAAAGGCACGACGCAGAGGTCCCTCCCCCGGCTGAGCAGCGCACGGACCTATTTGCATCCGTATTGAAGCACGCAATCTGCACAAATATGACCGTCGCCGCACCAGTTCAGCACACCGCCGTCCAACTGACCGGGGCGGATCGCCTGGAATTGAACCGCCATAAGCCGACTCCGCAGCCGGGACCGACGCAGATCCTCGCCCGCGTGGAATGCGTCGGCTTATGTTTTTCTGACATGAAGCTGCTTCATCAGTTCCAAGGACATCCGCGCAAATCACCGGTGCTGGCGCACCTGGCGGATGACGTGCTGCGCGGCATCCCGAGCTACGTGCCCGACCATCAGCCGACCGTCCCTGGACACGAAGCGGTCCTTCGCGTGATGGCGATCGGCAACCAGGTGCGCTCGGTCACGGTCGGCGGCCGCTACCTCGTCCAAGCTGATTTCCGCGATCTGAAGACCGCCAATTCCAACGGCGCCTTCGGCTACAATTTCGAAGGCGGTCTGCAGCAATATGTCCTGCTTGATGAGCGGGTGACCGTGGCGGCCAATGGCGACAGTTATCTGCTGCCGGTGCCCAACGATCGCAGCGCCAGCCAGCTGGCCCTGGTCGAGCCCTGGGCCTGTGTCGAGGACGCGTTTCGCACGGTCGAACGCCGCACGCTGAAGCCAGGCGGCAGCGTGCTGCTGGCGGGTATGCCAGGCGATTTGCGCGGCTTCGATGCCTCTGCAAGTGGCCAGCGCCGGTGGCTCCAGGTACCTGGGATGGCCAGCGTAAAGATGCCCACCGGTTTCACGTCGGTGACCCTGGCCGAGGTCGCCGCGCGCTCGATCGATGACCTCATCTATGTCGGAGCCGATCCCACCGCACTCGAGGCCCTGTTCCCGTTGGTCGCCAATCACGGCTTGGTGGTGATCGCCACGGCGGGCGAAAAATTCGGGCGGGCGGTGACCGCGCCGATCGGACGCGTGCATTACGGCAACATCCGGATTGTCGCGACCACCACCGAGCGTCCGGCAGACGCTCTCGCCGCGATTCCCGCGACCGGCGAGTTGCGCCCCGGCGATCATGTCAACGTGGTGGGCGCGGGCGGCCCGATGGGCGTGATGGCGATGGTCCGCGCCATTGCCAGCTCACGGGTCGGCGCGCTGGTCGAAGGCGGCGTGCGCAATGTCGAGCGCGCGACCGCCTTGCGTGATCGGGTGACGCCCTTCGCCACCGCCCGCGACGTTCGGGTGCGCCTGTTCAATCCCGAGGTCGACCCGCCCCAGGGCGCGGTCGATTATTGTTTTCTGATGGCGCCGGTGATCGAACTCGTTCAGCACGCGGTGCGCGATGCGGCAGTGCGCGGCATCATCAATGTCTTTGCCGGCATTTCCGCTGAAACCCCGGTGCCGGTCGATCTCGACGCGGTGGCCGCCAAGCAGCTCTACTTCATCGGCACCAGCGGCTCGACCATGGAGGACATGCGCGTGGTTCTCGGCAAGGTGATCGACGACTCGCTCGACACCAATCTGTCGGTCGGCGCGGTCACCGGCATGGCCGGCGCCATCGATGGCCTCAATGCGGTCAAAAACCGCACGATTGCCGGCAAGATCGTCGTCTATCCCCAGCTTGGCGACTTCCCGTTGCTGGAGCTTGAAGAACTGACCGTGCGTTATCCGACGCTCAAACCGCTGCTGATCAACGGCTGCTGGAGCAAAGCCGCCGAAGAAGCGCTGCTGCTGCTCGCGGGTGGTGGCGCGTGAGCCTCGTCGCCGTCATCGACATCGGCAAAACGAACAAAAAGGTCGCTTTGTTCGATGCGACCTTGCAGCAGGTCGCCCATCGTCAGGCACCCTTTCCCGCCCAGCCCGATGCCCAGGGAATCCTGGTCGAGCAGACGGACGCGATCTGGGCGTGGCTCAAACAACAGCTCACTGA
This sequence comes from Planctomycetales bacterium, assembly GCA_025362255.1. GTDB lineage: Bacteria > Planctomycetota > UBA11346 > UBA11346 > UBA11346 > CAIUVD01. Next base: position 8,575 of record JANYGY010000029.1, on the reverse strand, counting down.
ACTGTTTCGCACGCATCCATTTGCTGCGATCAGCATCACCACCCATGGCGCGGCGTGGGCCGCGCTGACCGCCAACGGGCAACTCGCCGTGCCGGTGATCGCGTATGAGCACGATCTCGGTGACCAGGGCCAACGGGATCTCGATCAGGAATTCTATCGCCGTTGCGGGCGACTCGAAGATCTGCAGGCCGAGACCGGCACCTGCGATCTGCCCTTGTTGGTGAACCCGGCGAAGATGGTGCTGTTTGCGCAGCAGCACTATGCAGCAGGCTGGGCGACGGCCAAAAAAATGGTCAATTACCCGCAGTTCTGGGGCTACCTGCTGACCGGCATGCTGGCCTCGGAAGCCACCTACAGCGCCAATCACAGCTTCTTGTTCGACCTCCATAAGCGGGCAGCGAGCACCGCCGCGCACGCCCTGGGCGTCGCGTCGATGCTCGATTTCCGGTTCGCCGATCCCTGGTCACGGCTGGGCACGCTGACCCCTGAGATGCAACGCGAGCTGGTTATACCGGCTCTGCCAGTGACCGTCGGCATCCACGACTCGAACAGCGCCCTGATGCCGTACCTGGTGAAATACCAGGATCGCGACTTCGTGGTCAACTCGACGGGCACCTGGTGCGTGGCCATGCATCGGGTTCAACAGGTCCGCTATCGCCCCGAGGAACTTGGCCAAAAGGTCATCTTCAACATCGACGCTTTCGGCGGTCTGACCAAGACGAGCTTCCTCATGGGCGGTCAGGATTACGCGCTGTATCACGGCCTGATCGGCGGCGAAGATCCGGAATTTTCAGCTGACCGGATTAACGCAGCGTTGGCGAATCCCCAGCGGCTGGTGCTGCCGGGGGCCTTTCCCAGCCAATTCCCCGGCGCCCGCGGCGGATTGCGCGATGGGCACGCCGTGGTCAGCCTCGCCGATCTCCAGCACGGCCGGATCCCAGGCTGGTTCAAGGACCCGCAGCTGGGCCACGACCTGCTCAACATCAGTCTCGCCCTGCAGACCGAAGTCGCGCTGCGCCGCACTGACATCACGGACACCACGACGATCTTCATCGAAGGCGGCTTCCGCAACAATTCGACCTTTTTGGCGGTGCTCGCGGCATTGTTCCCCCACAATCCCATCTGCTGCACCAGCCTCGCGCAGGCCACTGCCGCGGGCGCCGCCCTGTGCGGCCACGCGCTGCTCGCCGCCTGCACCCCGCGCGACCTCGCCGCCAGCATCACCATCGAAGTCCAGCCCGTCGGCCGCCCCGTGCTCGACCAGCTCGCCGGATATCGCGCGGCTTGGCTGCAAGTGGTGGCATAAACGTTGATTTTACCGGTGATTTTCGCGACCTCGCGCAAATCGCCCAAATCCCGAAGCGGCACTCGTCCAGGGACTTGATCAACCGATTTTCCGCCTAATGTGCTTCGCGTCCTAACGGCTGCACCACAGGCGCTCCCATCGTCTAGAGGCCTAGGACACCGGATTTTCATTCCGGCGACACGGGTTCGAATCCCGTTGGGAGTACCACCTGAAGCAATCCGTCGAACCGGTAACGGTCAGCCGGATTGCTTCTTTTTTTGGTGGATTCCTGCGACGTAGGTTTTCGTTTTGCCTGTCCAAATGGTGACATGGACCGGATTTGAGAACGGTGAAACAGGACGCACGTTGTCAAATTTCCTGGCGGACACATCGTGGCTGTTGTGAAAACGGTTCTCGCGGTCGCATATGGCGGCGGCCACATTGCGTGCCTTTTGCCGGTGATTGCGCGCTTGCGGGCGCGGGGCGATGTGCGGGTCGAGGTCCTGGCGCTGACCACGGCGGCGGAGGTCTGCGACCGGCAGGGGGTCGCTTGCCGGCGATTCAGTGAATTCACCTCGATCCAGGATGCCCGGTCGCAGGCGCACGGGGTGCGCTTGGCAGGGTTGACTCCGCCGCACCCGGCGGTGTCGATCGACGACACGGTGGCGTACCTCGGCGCGAGTTATCGCGATCTCGAAGATGCGGTGGGGCCGGCGGTCGCAGCGGCGAGTTTCTCAGCCGGCGGGCGTCAGGTGTTTTTGCCGGTGGCTTCCCTCGCTGGAATTCTCGCGGAGGTCCGGCCTGACGTGCTGTTGACCACCAGTGCGCCACGGGCCGAGCGGGCGGCGGTGGTGGCGGCCAGCAGGATGGGCATTCCGGCAGTGATCGTGGTAGATCTGTTTGGAACGGCGGAAACCGAATGGCTGCGCGACCCGGCGTTTGGCACCACCGTGTGCGTGTTGACCGAGGCCGTGCGCACGCGGTTGATCGCGGCCGGTCGACCAGCGGTACACGTTCGCGTCACCGGCAATCCGGTGTTCGATCGCCTGGGCGATCCGCAGGTGCCCAGGCGGGCCGCCGCCTTGCGCAGCGCGCGAGGGTGGGGGGCCGAGACCAAGGTGATCACCTGGGCCAGCCAGCCCGAAACCGCAGATCCGCAATTGCCCAGGCGAATTGAAGGCGCCCTGCTCGCGGCACTGGCCGATCACCCCGCGTGGCATCTGGTGCTTCGCCCTCACCCCAGCGATCGCTATCAGTTGCCACCGTGCAGTGCCCAGGTCAGCCACAGCGGCCGCGCCGATGATCTGCCGGCGCTGCTCGCGGCGAGTGATGTGCTGGTGACCATGACGTCGACCGTCGGACTCGAAGCGGTGCTCGTCGGAACGCCGATGGTGACCTGGGACCTCAGCCAAAATACCCACGAATGTCCGTATTCGGCGATGGGATTGTCGCGCGGAGTCACCACTCTCAGTGATCTCGCGCCGGCGATTTTCGAGACGCTGCAGAGGAAAAAAGCGATTGGACACGGGATCGACGGTCATGTTCACGGGCAAGCGCTCGGCCCCGCCCTGGGCCAAGCAGCGGCCCGCGTCGCGGACGAAGTCCTCGACCAACTTGGGTTGGCCAAGCCAACCACGTGAGTCGTCATGTGGACTCACGCCGCAGGCGAAATTCCTCCTGGTCTCGTTGCAATCTAACTGCTGAACGTAACGTGCTGCCCGATGCGTGCATGGCCCCGTTTCCTGGTTCCCAGGTGACGTTCGCGGAGCGTTGTCGCTAAGCGAAATCGTGATGTCGAAATCCAGTTTTGACGGCTGAACGAACGTCGTGGGAAATGGGTCGATCTCACGTGACCAGTGGCTGATTTGAAGGCGAGCTGAGGCTCGCCTCTCCAGAAAACGACCTGGGGGAAACTCCTCGGGAAAAACCTCGGGAAAAGCCTCGGGAAAAGCCTTCAGCCAAAGACCTCGGCACCTCGTTTTTTAACATTTTCGTAATCATCATCCATGCCTCTCTGTCTCACTCCGCGCATCGAGCGCATCGCCCAGGCCGTCACTGGTCGCAGCGATTCATTTTTTGCGGCGGACCTCGCCATGTGCGATGATCGCCTGCGCGGCGCATTGCGCGGTAAGCGCGTGCTGGTGGCTGGTGGGGCGGGGTCGATCGGCTCGGCGACGATCATGGAACTGCTCGCCTATTCGCCGGCGGCGGTGGCGGTGCTTGATCCGTCAGAAAATAATCTGGCTGAACTGGTGCGCACGGTGCGCTCGCAAGACTCTGCATATGACGGTGAATTCCTGATCCAGCCGTTGGATTACGGAAGTCCCCTGGCGGCCGGTTGGCTGGCGGCGCAGACCGCGGCGCACGGACCATTCGATCTGGTGCTGAGCTTCGCCGCGCTCAAGCACGTGCGCAGCGAGCGCGATCAGTTCAGCCTCTGTCGGATGCTGGAAGTGAACTTGGTCAAAGGTGATCGCTTTCTGGCGACCTGTCGGCGTCAGGGTCATGGCCAGACCGGCGGCATCTTTCTGGTTTCGACCGATAAAGCGGCAAACCCCGTCAGTTTGATGGGCGCGAGCAAACGCGCGATGGAACTGCTGCTGTGGGCGCATTCCCAGCCCGGTGCTCCGGCGTCGTTGCTCGACGGCGGTGAAGCTCCGCCGGCAGCGCACATCACCGCGACCCGCTTCGCCAACGTCGCCTTCAGCGATGGCAGCCTGCCGTGGGGGTTTTTGCAGCGACTCGAAAAAGGCCAGCCGCTGGCCGCACCGGGCGATGTCCGACGTTATCTGGTCAGCCCGCGCGAGGCTGGCCAGTTGTGCTTGCTCGCAGCGTTATGTTGTCCACATCGTCACTTGCTGGTGCCGACGCTGATTCCCGAGCGCGATCTGGTGACCTTCACTGCCATCGCCGAACAGACCTTGGGGGCGTTCGAGCTGACCCCGGTGTGGTGTGACGACGAAGCCATCGCGCGCGCCTCGGTAGCGACCGAATGCGCGGCCGGCCGCTGGCCGGTGCTGGTGACGACGTCGGACACTACCGGTGAAAAAGACATCGAGGAGTTCGTCGGCAAGGACGAGCATCCGCGCTCGATCGCCGGGTTGTCGAGTGTCCAGGCGATAGGCGCGAGCCACGTCGACATCGCGGCTTTCAGCCGATTCATGCACCTGATCGACGACGCCTGCACCACCGGCGTGCCACCCGCGAAAGACGTTCTCATCGCAGCGCTCGCCGAGGTCGTGCCGGGATTAGTGCACACCGAAACCGGTCGTTCGCTCGATTCGAAGATGTGATGTCATGATGACGTCACCGATTCCGCTGTGCGAGCCGTTTTTGAATGGCAACGAAAGACGCTACATCGAAGACTGCCTGGCGACCAATTTCGTCAGCAGTGTGGGCGCGTATGTCGATCGCTTCGAGCGTGATTTCGCGACCTACACCGGTAGTCCGCATGCGGTGGCTTGCGTCAACGGCACGGCAGCGATCCACCTCGCCCTGCACGCCTGTGGCGTCACCGCCGGTGACACCGTGCTGGTCAGCGATTTTACCTTCATCGCGACCGCCAACCCGGTGCGCTACCTCGGCGCTCAGCCGATCTTTGTCGATAGCGAGACCGCGAGCTGGAATCTTGATCCGGCGCGGACGGTAGCGGCGCTCGAAGCCTGCGCGCGCGCGGGGCGCTTGCCGCGCGCCGTACTCGCGGTGCATATCCTGGGCCAGCCCGCTGATCTCGGGCCGATCGTCGATGCCTGCGCGCGCTTTGCCGTGCCACTGATCGAGGATGCGGCCGAGGCCTTGGGCGCCCGCTACACCGCGGCGTATCCGCATGCTCAGGTCGCTGGCCGGCAGGTCGGCACCGTTGGGCTGATCGGCTGTTTCTCATTCAACGGCAATAAGATCATCACCACCGGCGGCGGTGGGATGTTGACCACCGCGGATCCGCTGCTCGCCAAGCGGCTCAAGCATCTATCGACCCAGGCCAAGCTTCCTGGTCTCGCCTTCGTCCACGATGAAGTCGGCTTCAACTACCGCCTGACCAATCTCGCAGCCGCGATGGGCGTCGCCCAGCTCGAACAGATCGAGGTGTTTCTCGCGCGCAAAGCGGCGATCGCCGCGCGCTACGCCGAGGTCTGCGCACGCCGGGGCTGGACCTATCATCCGGTGTTGCCGGGCACCGTGCCCAGCCGTTGGCTGGCGTCATGCCTGGTCGGCGTGCAACGCGATCACCTGATCGAGCGCCTGACCGCGGCCGGCATTGGCGCGCGGCCTCTGTGGTTGCCGCTGAGTTCACAGGCAGCTTTCCTTTCCTGCCAAACCCATGGCACCGAGATCGCCACCAAGCTTGCGACCGAAGGGTTGTCACTGCCGTGCTCGGCCAGCCTTAGCGAGGCCCAGCTTGATCACGTCTGCGCCGTGTTGGATCACGCATGATGCTGCCGCTCATCCTCATCCCGGTGCGTGGCGGCTCGAAAGGCCTGCCGGGAAAAAATCTGCGCGAGGTCGCCGGCATCAGCCTGGTCGGCCGGGCGGTGCGCGCCGCGCGCGAGGCGGTGAATCTGCTGGGTGGCGGGCGCGTCATTGTCGACAGCGACAGCGCCGAACTGCTCGCCGAAGGTCGCCGCTGGGGCGCGGAGACGCCGTACATCCGCCCGGCGTATCTGGCCAGCGACACCGCTGGCAGCATGGAAGTCCTCCGTCATGCGCTTGAGGTCCTGGCGGTCACCGCGTCAACCCCGGTGGTGCTCGTCCAGGCGACCAGTCCGTTGGTCAGCGGCGCGCACATCGCCGCCTGCGTACGCGCATTCGATGGCGTCGTGCCGGTCGTCAGTGTGGCTCCCGCAGAGCATCACCCGGCGTGGGCCTTCAGCGTTTCAGAAGGCGTGCTGCATCCGCTGATGCCGTCGCTGCTGCCACCGCAGAAAGCGGCACGACGGCAGGATTTGCCCGCAGCATTCCGATTGAGCGGCGCGGTGTACGTCGGCTCGGTCGCCGATGTGCGCGCTGGTCTGCATTTTGTGCAACCCGGCATCAGCCGAGCGGTGTGCATGAGCGAGCCTGCAATCGATATCGATACCGCCGCCGATCTGGTCATCGCTGAAGCCGTGGCAGCCGAGGATTCTGCGCGCGCCACGCTGACTTTCGGCAACGAATCGACCGGCACCCGGAAAATAGGCCCTGGCCATCCGTGCTACATCATCGCCGAGGCCGGGGTCAATCACGATGGCGACTTCGATCAGGCGCGGCGGCTGATCGACGCGGCGGCGGCAGCCGGGGCCGATGCCGTCAAATTCCAGACGTGGCAGACCGAATTGATCTGCCGGCCGGGTGCGGCGACGGCCGCGTATCAGCAGAGCGCCACCGGTGCGGTCGATCAGTTCGCGATGCTCAAGGCATTGGAGCTGCCGTACGCCTGGCACGTGGCCTTGCGCGATCACGCGGCCTCGATCGGCATTCAATTCTTGTCGACCCCGGACGAGATCGTCAGCGCCCGGTTCCTCGTCGGCCTGGGTTTGCCGCTGCTCAAGATCGGCTCGGCCGAACTCGACAACCTGCCGTTGCTCGCTGGCGTCGGAGCCCTCGGTCTGCCCCTGCTGCTGTCGACCGGCATGGGTGAGATGCACGAGGTCGCCGCTGCCGTCGATACCCTGCGCGCTGCTGGTTGTCCGGGGCTGGCGCTGTTCCATTGCGTCAGCGATTACCCGGCGCCGTTGGCGCAGATGAACGTGCGCGCGATCGCCACGCTACGCCGGGCGTTTGGTGTGCCGGTCGGGCTCAGCGATCATTTTCCCGGCGTCGAAGCCGCCCTCGCCGCAGTTGGCGTGGGCATGGACATCTGGGAAAAGCATTTCACCACCGATCGCAATCGCGCCGGCCCCGACCACCGCATGAGCCTGGAGCCGGCCGAGCTGAAGGCGCAGATCGCGGCGGTGCGCGCCGCTGAATCCGCGCTTGGCGATGGTCGCAAAGTACCGCAGGCCGCGGAACTGCCGACCCGTGTAGTCGTACGCAAACGCTTGTGCGCCGCGCGCGCGCTGGCCGCTGGCGAAACCGTGACGGCGGCCGATCTCACCGGCTTGCGCGCCGAATCAGGCTTGCCGATTTCGCAATGGAACACCGTGATCGGCCGGCGTTTAGCGCGCCCGGTCGAGCACCTGGCGGCTCTGGTCGCGGCAGACCTCGTCGCTGATCCATCAAAATGACTCCCCAGGCGCTACGCGTGATGGTCATCTCGACCAGTCGCAGCGACCTCGGTCTGCTGGTGCCGGTGGTGCGGGGTGCGATGGCTGATGCGCGGTTTGCGCCGCGTCTGGTGATAACCGGCACCCACCTCGCCGAAGGCACTCCGACTGCCAGCGAATTAATCGGCTTGCCCGCGGTGCGGTTGCCTCGGCCGACGGATTCACTGGGCCTGATCCATCAGACGGCGCTGCTCGCCGAACTCGGCGCCAGCGACGTCGCCTTGGTCCTGGGTGATCGCCTCGAATTGCTCGAAGCCCTGCTGCCGCTGATCCGCTCGCGAGTGGTCATCGCCCATTGTTCTGGCGGCGAAAAAACCGCCGGCGCCTGGGATGATCAGGTGCGCGACGCGGTCACCCGTTGCGCCCACCTGCACTACCCGGCGCATGCCCACGCGGGCGCGGCCCTGCGCGCGCGTGGCGAACAGGCGTGGCGCATCGCCGAAGTCGGCGAGCCCGGCCTCGATGCGATTCGTACCCAACCACGACTGTCGCCTGCGGAATTGACCGAGCGTTGCGGACGTCTGCCGACGCGTGCTGACTTGGTGATCGCGGTGCATCCGGTGACCGGCGTGCCGGGTGAACTCGCGCAGATCCTCGACGCGATTGCGGCTCTGGCAGCGAGCTGGCCCGGTGCCCTGTTCTTGTCATCGCCCAACGGCGATCCGGGCAGTGAGCAGATCCGCACCGCCTGGGCAGCGTTGGTGAAGAATTCCTTGGCTGGCCGCGTCGTGCCGTTGGCCAATCACGGCGCCGATTTTTTTCGCGCGCTCACCGCGGCGTGCGGGGTGGTGGTCGGCAACAGCAGCAGCGGCTTGGTCGAGGCGCCCTCGCTCGGCACGCCGACCGTTGATGTCGGCACGCGTCAAGCCGGTCGCCTGCGCGGGCCGAGCGTCGTCGATTGCCCAGTGATTCATGGTCCTCACCTGATTGCCGCGGTTCAGCAAGCATTGGCTCAACGCGACCAAGCGTCGCCCGACACCAATCCCTACGGCGATGGGCGCACGGTGCCGCGCTTGCTCGATCATCTGGCCGCGCAGGTCCGGCATCCCGC
>JANYGY010000021.1 GCA_025362255.1 Planctomycetales bacterium | reverse complement strand
CCACCGAGGGCTCTGCTTTGTTCGCGGCCTTGCGCACCCACGCGCTGACCTTGCGCACGCTGCATGCCCGCATGAGCCAACGCGCCGGTGAGCGCCTGCCGCTGTATCGTGATCAATTACTCAAACGCCTGGCCGACATTCTCGCGGGGCAGACGGCCATCACTCCAGAACACATCGTCCGCGAATTGGCGATCTACGCCGAGCGCATCGACATCACTGAAGAGCTGGTGCGCCTAGCTGCACACCTCGATGCGCTTGATGGGTTGCTTGCCGGCGGCGGTGAAACGGGACGGAAACTCGATTTCTTGGCTCAGGAAATCGGCCGCGAAATCAATACCACCGGGGCCAAGGCCAACGATGTCGCCCTGACCGCGCTGGTCCTCGATGCCAAGCTCGCGCTCGATCAGCTCAAGGAGCAGGCGGCGAATGTCGCCTGAGTCACCTCAGCACGCCACCCCCGTGACAACCTCCGAGGTGGCGCGGCGCACGGCGCGATACCTCACCTCGCGCTATGTCATGGCGATCGCAGCCGTGGTCGTGCTAGCGGTCGCCGGACAGGTGCTGGTGCAACTCGCCCTGAGTCGCCAAGCCCTTGATGCCCGGGCGATCAATCTGGCGGGGCGCCAACGCCAATTCAGCCAAGCCTTGTGCAAGGCGTTGATCTCAACGTTGCAGGTGCCAGCACCCGAAACGGCAGCCGCCTGGAGCGAGATCCGCGACATCCTGCCGCGTTGGGGTAAGGTGCATGCGGCGTTGATCCACGGCGACCCTGAACTCGAGTTGCGGTCGGAAGCAAGTCCGTCGCTGGCGGCCCGGTGGGCGGAATTGGATCCCGCGTACCAGGACCTCGCCCGCCAGGTGAACACAGCCCTGTCGAATCACCAGCTCGACCCGACGACGATCAGCGGCTTGTTGATCGCTCAGCGCCGCTACCTCGACCTGATGGAGGCCGTGGTCAGTCAACTCGACCACGAGGCGCACGATCGGGTGACTCAAGTCCGCTGGTTGGAAGCCTGGTTTTTTGCGGCGCTGGGCGTGGTTTTATGCAGCGAAGTCATTTTCATCTTCCGCCCCGTGGTGCGCCGCATCCGCGATGAGATCAGCGCCCGGGAACGCATCGAAGCCACGATCGTCGAACGCGAAGTCGCCGAAGTCAGTGGTCGGCTCGAACGCCGGATCGGCCAGGATCTGCATGACGGCCTCGGCCAGGTGCTGACCGGGATCAGCTTCCAATTGAAAGCGCTTGAGCGCCGCGTCGCCGCGCGCTCTGCCGTTGCAGGCGACGCGGAAATGATTGCCGACATCACCCGCCAAGTGACCCAGGCGATTTCCCAGACGCGCAGCCTGGCCCGCCTTCTGCATCCCGTCGAAGCCGACGCCGACGGCTTGGGTGCCGCTCTGCAGGAACTCGGGGCGAGTAACGAAAAAATCTTCGCCGTGACCATCACCGTCACCTGGCCGGATGATCTGCCGGTGCCGTCGACGCGCATCGAAATGGGCGACACACCACCGTCGATGCATCTCTATCGCATCGTCCAGGAAGCGTTGTCCAACGCGATCCGCCACGGCCAGGCAAAACGGGTGTGGATCACCGGCGCGTTTACGCCATGTGGCGACGCTCTTCCCGGTTTTCATGCCTTTTCAGACCTCGTCGAATTGACGATTGCCGACGACGGCCGCGGTTTTTTGCCACCCGGGCCCGACGCCATTCACGGCCCTGCTTCCGGCATGGGCCTGCGGATCATGGCGTTTCGCGCGGAATGCCTGGGCGCCCAATTTTCCATTACCCCGCGTGTGGGCGGCGGGATGTGCGTGCGGGTACGCTGGCCAACGACTGGCACTGTCCTCACGCGATCAGGTAATGAATCATCCTGAAATTGGCGCGACGACGAGGGTGAGAGTCTGAGCGTTGTTGGTGAGATCCGTATCCGTGCTGAAGCCATCAGGATCGATGGTCAACACGTACGTGTGACTACCGGCCGTCTGCAGGGGCAGGGCCACCGAAATCGTGCCCGTGGCCCCGGGGGCCAGCGTCGGCACCACGCCCACGGCATAGGAATCAATCCCGTCGCGACGGATGCGCCAACTGATGTTAGCAGCCGTCCCCGGCGCGCTGGCCGCGTTGGTCACGGCAGCGGTGAGGGTGATCGGCGTGATCGTCGTGGGTGCAGCAGGTTCAAAGGTCAGCGCGGCAAGCTGAAGTTCGATCGGCAATGAATAGGTCAGCACAAACGTGGTGGAATTATTGCTGAGGTTCGACTCGCTGAACACGTTGTCTGAATTGACGATGATCAAGTAGGTGTGAGCTCCGGCGTCGGGCTCGGTGACGGGAAAGGACACGGTCCCCGAAGATCCCTGGCTCAGGGCGGGCAGGGTTCCATTGGCGAACCCGCGAACGCCGTCGCGATTGACCGTCCAAGAACAGCTATCGGCATCCGCGGCTCCGTCGTTGCGCACCGGCAAGGTCACCGTGACGGTGGTGCCAGGCACCGGATTTTTTGGCACCACCGTCAGCGCTCCGACGGCAAGATCCGCTTCATCTTTTGAGCAGCCAGCAAGTACGACCACAACCGCGAACGCGGCAAACAGGAGACGACGCATGGAACCTCGACGGCTGGTGAGCCGGGTACACTGGGGTTCGAGCGAACGGTTCAAGGGAGTTGAATCCGGCAATCACGTTTCATTCGACGGGAACGGCGCCGATCCCCACACCGGTGGGCGGCGTCTCTGGCGGAATTTCGGCAGGACGAGGCGCGATGACTGCTGATGGTGCAGCGATGGGCCGCGGTTCGGCATCAGGCAGCGCTTCGGGCACGATTATCGGGGCTGGAACGACTGCCGGTTCCGAGACGACTGCTGGTGTAGGAACAACCGTCGGCTCGGGAATTGCCGTCGGCGTTGGAGTCAGCACGTCTGCCTTCACCGGAGCTGTCACTGGAGCTGTCACTGGAGCTGTCATCGGTTGCGTCGCCGGTTGCGTCGCTGCGGTGTCTCCCGGCGCCATGGGTGGCGGCGTCGGATCTTCGAAGAACTCTTCATCCTGGCCGTTGCCGATTCGGACATCCGGCGGCAAGGCGGCTTCGGCGGCCAATCTGAAACCGAGAAAGCTGCTGCGCATTTCTGGTGGCAAGGCAACCCGATTGGACACCCGCACCTGTTCCTCCGGGTCACCCCAGCTGCCGCCACGAGCGACGCGCAGTTCACTTTCAAAGCCCAGCGGATCGACCACCGGCACCGGGCTGTACACCCCGTAACGATCGGCACACCACTCCCAGACGTTGCCCTGCATGTCCTGCATGCCGATGCCATTGGGCTGGCGGCGGCCGCTGGCGTGGGAACCGAAGTTGTTTTCGGTCGAGCCGCGGAACCAGCTGATCTGCTGCACATCGCTGCGCAGCACCGACCCACGCGGCCCGATCCAGGCGCCATTTTCACCGGCCCGCGCGGCGTGCTCCCATTCGGCCTCGGTCGGCAGGCGGGCTTCGAAACCCGGCACGACCTCGCTGAAACGCTTGACGAAGGCCTGCGTCTCGGGCCAGGTCACGCGTTGCACCGGATGTTCGGGGTCGGGTGCGAGACTGGGATTGATCTCCATCACGCGCTGCCACAGATCCTGTCGGCATTCCTGCACGCCCAGCCAATAACCCTTGGTCAAGGTCACGCGTACCAGGGCCTCATCGGCATCGCGGCCACTTTCATCCACCGGACTGCCCATCAGGAAGTCGCCAGGTGGGATGTAGCGGAATTCGGCGGAAACCTCTGGGTCACCGGACAATACCAGGGTCGCCTTGGGGCCGGCGGCGTCGACGCTGTAGCTTTTCGCCCAGCGCGGTTGGCCCGGCCCGGCGAGGTACGCCAAACGTTTGGCCCAGTCGCGCATGTGCAGCTCATCGGTGCCGATGAGCGCGCCGAGCAGCGACAGGTGTTCGCGCGCGGTTGGCGCCAGGCGGATCACCGTCGTGCTCAACTCGCTCGTCAGGTCCTTTTCGAGCCCGCGGATGCGATCGAGCTTGTTGCGCCAGATGTCCGAGCCGGGAAAGGCCCCGATCAATGCCACCAGTTCAGCCAGCCGTTCATGGCCATCGACCGCCACCGGGGCGACCCGGTCGAGGGGCGACAACACCCGGCGCAGCTCGGTCACCCGATCGAGTTTTGCCCGCCATTGTCGCACATGGCGATCATCCTGTCCCATGATTGCCGCATATTCCGCCAACAGTTCCCGTGCTCGATCAGGCACCGGACCGACCACCTCAAGAGTCGACAAGACGTCGCGCAATTGCACCGCGCGCACCACCCGCCCGTACCACCGCTGGTAATCGGTATCGTCGATCCCCGCCAACCGGCCATACAGCAGCACGCTGTCGACCAGCGCCGGAGTGATGTCGACCTCGGGCTGGTCGGCGATCGCCAAGCGTTTCCTCATGTCCGCCAAACGATCGCTTTCCGCAATCAGCCGTTTGCGGTAGGCGATTTTGGCGTCGTCAGCCAGCATCTGCCGGCGATCCAATTCGGTGATCGCGGCCTCGGCGGCCAGCTGCTGGGCGCGGGTCACCGGAACCTCGGCCTCTTGGTCCAGCACCGCCAACGCAGCGCGGTGGCCCTTGAGCCGCGCATCCGTCTGGGTGAGCGCCGCGCTCCAGGTCTTGACCTGGGCGTCATCGCTCGCGATCAGCGGGCGGAGGTTGTCGAGATCACGCCGCGCGGCGTCGAGCTGATCTCCGATGAGGTCGTCGATGCGATCCAACGCGTGCAGCGAAGTACGCAGCGAGGACACCACGCGACCCGCTTCACTGAGCTTGCGCTGCCAGCGCAGAAGATCGCTGTCCGCGACTTCAACCATGTTTTGATATGCCGCCAGATCGGTGGCCAAGCGCACCTGGGCGGATTCGGAGAACACCGTCGCCTGGTCAAGTTGAGCGAGGTTGGTGCGTAGAGTGTCGCGACGCGCCCGTTCGGCGGCTACGCGTTGCTGCCAGCGCGCGCCGTCATCATCGACATGATCCGCGCCGCGCAGCATGAGGTATTCATCCAGTTGCGCATCGAGCTGGCGGCTTTCGGCGGCGTTGCGCGTGGCATTTGCGTCATCGTACGCCACCAGCGCGAGCTTGAGCACGCCGAGGCGCGCAGCAGTGGCGGCGATGCGCGCCCGCCAACGGCCGAGATCGGCGTCCTTGTCGCCGGCCAATGACGTGAAGCGCCCGAGCTCACCGGCGAGGTCTTCCTGCAAGGCGATGGTCACTTCGCTGACCCGATCCAATTGAGTCAGCTTGTCGCGCAGACGCGTCAGCTCCGCGGTCGTCGATTGCAGCTTGGTGCGCCAGCGGTCCATGCCCGGATAGCTGTCGCCGACGAGCACGGTCAAGGCATTGAGATCGGCCTGCGCTTCACCGGCGAGCGCAGCCCCGGCGAGCGTGGCTTCATCGAGCCGACCGAGTCGGCTGGTCAGCTCGTCGACTCGTTTCAGTTTGCCGCGCCAGCGGATCACATCGGGGTCCTGGCTGCCCGCCATGGTCGCCAGGCGATCGATGTCGGCCGCGGCACTCGGCGGCAAGGGCGTCGCGACATCGAGCACGCCACGCAAATCGGTGCGCAACCGATCCAGTTCGCGACGCTGTTCAGCACGCATGTTGGCGTCGTTGTTCCACCACCACAAACCGCCCACTGCACTCGCTGAAACCAGCACCACCGCTGCCACTAATGGCGCCACCCACCGCCGGCTGCGGCCAAGATAACGGCGCATCGCCTCATCGGCCCCGGTGCCATATTTGGCGCTGAAAACTGCCGTGATCGACAGATTTCCGGCCTTGATGCGCTCTAAATCCTGAACCAGTTCAAGCGCCGATTGATAACGTTTCGCCGGGTCTTTTTGCAGACATTTGAGGACCACCGCCTGATAGTGCTCGGGGATCGCCGGATCGTGTTCACGCGGCAGGCGCGGCTCGGCGTAGTTGTGCTGATAGATGACCGCGTTGGGGGTTTCGCCGGTGAACGGCTTCTTGCCGGTCAGCAGTTCATAAAAGACCACGCCCAGGCTGTAGATGTCAGTGCGCTGATCGCAGACCTCGCCGCGGCCCTGTTCAGGGCTGACATAGCTGGGGGTGCCGATGGCGGTGCCGGTGCGCGTTAGATCGCCTTGGCCCTGGATCTTGGAAATGCCGAAGTCGGCGATCTTGACCACCCGATCGATGGTGATCAGCAGGTTCGACGGCTTGATGTCACGATGGATGATGCCGTGACTCGCAGCAGCGGTTAGACCGCGGGCGGAATGCAGCACCCACTCGGCGGCGATGTCAGGTTGGACGCAATGATCCTGCTCAGCGTGCTCGGCGATGATCGCCCCGAGATGCGTCCCGTCGATGAACTCCATCACGAAATAGGAGATGTCGTTGTAGCTGCCGGCAGCGAACACCTGCACCACGTGCGGCGAACGGATGAGTCCGGCGGCGCGCGCCTCAAGCTCGAAACGACCGCGCTGCACCGGATCCTGGGCCACGTTCGAGGCCAACGTCTTGACCGCGACCCGCCGATCGAGACTGCGCTGGCGAGCACGATAAATGATGCCCATGCCGCCTTCGCCGAGAATCGCCCCCAGCTCATAATCACCGAACACCTGACCGGTGAGGCCGCCGATACGGCCGGCCAGATGCCATTCGTCGATGCTCTCGGCCTGAACCCCGGCAAAGCCGAGCGTTGGGGGGGTCGCGTCGGTCTGGCGCGGCGAACGGCGACTACGTTTGGCGGCGAATGGGGCGAATTCAGACGTGAGGTGCAGATGCGCAGTGGGCACCGGCTTGGGTGCGCCTGGTTCAACGACCTGGGTATGTTCCGTGCCGTGCCAGCGGCTTGCTACAATCGGCGTGGCGTCGGGGTCGGTGATGCGGCTCTGGGGGTTAGCGGTCGCGGCATTCGCGGCGAACGGCGTGGTCGCTTCCGTGCCTTGCCACCTGGCGTCACCCTCGGCCTTAATGTCCGACTGCGGGAGCGGCGATTCCGGTTGGCCAGAGTGTTTTTCCGCGGGCGTGAACGGCAGGGTGGATTCGGCGCCGTGCCATTTGTCGTCAGAGGGATGTGAGGTCGGATCGCTGCTCATGGACTGCTCGTGACTCGCTCGAAGGCTGCTCGTAAACCCTGGGTACCAGGGCAAATGGACGAAGCGATTAGTGAATGGCCAGATTTAGGCAATCAGCGATCGCAGACGGGCTTGTCGCAAGGGTCGCGGCACCACACTCGCCGACCTCGAACCCAGGTACCATGACCACCGCCCGCGCCGTCACCGCCTTTCTCGCTGCCGCCCGCAAACAGCATCTGCTGGCTGCGGCCCAGGCTCGTCAACTGTTGCCACGAATGAGTGGACTAGGCAGTCCCCAGGACCTGCGCACCTGGTTGCCGGGACGCTCCGGATTACCGGCTGAGCAGATCGCCAAACTGATCCGCTTGCTGCCTGGGCCCGAAGTGACGTTCACCCCGTACAAGCCGCTGGCGCACCTCGCCTCGGGCGGCATGGGTCGGATCTGGTTGGCCGAGGCCCCCGATGGCGAATTGGTGGTGGTCAAAACCCTGATCGCCGAATCCACCGCCAACGGCAGCGAATATGCCCTCGATGAAGATGGCGCGATCTGGATCGATGAGCCGACGCCCAGTTCAGCCGCCGCCAAGGTCGATAACTTTCACGGCGATCTGGTGCAGCGGCTGGAGCGCGAAACCCGGATCACGCGCAGCCTGACCCATCCGCACATCGTGCGCTGTCTGGATCACGGCCTGACCCCCACTGGGCAGATCTTCCTGGTGCTCGAATACATGGCCTCGGGCGATCTGCGCGATGTGCTCGACGACCATGGGCCGCTGCCTGAGCCGCTGGTGCTGTCGATCTGCCGCCAGATCACCGCCGCCTTGGAGATCGCCCATCGCCAGCAGTTGCTCCATCGCGATGTGAAACCGGCCAACATTTTCCTCAACGCCGATGGCCATGCCAAGCTCGCCGATTTCGGATTCGCGAGATCCAATCGCGCCAACCGCACGCAGCTGACCCTCGCTGGCAGCGTCCTGGGCAGTCCGCTCTACATGGCTCCGGAACAGGTCACCGCCGACGCGTCACTCGACATCCGTTGTGATCTCTACGGCATGGGCTGCGTCCTGTTCCAATGCCTGACCGGCACCCCGCCGTATCAGGGCACGACCCATGAGGTCATGCGCGCGCACTGCGTGGCCCCGGTGCCCGATGTGCGCCGTGGGCATCCCGGAATCACCCTCGCGACCGCCGCCATCGTCACCCGCCTGCTGCAAAAAGATCCGGCGCAGCGCTTTGCTGATCCGAGTGTTCTCAAGCTTGCGCTGATCGAGGCGCTGGCCGGCGTGCATCTGCGCCCGGATCAGATCGTCCCCCTGCCGACGCTGGAAACCGACAGCAGCGCCCGGTTGCGCGCCACCACCACCATCGACATGGATCTGTCGGGCAAAGCCGCCGCGATTGCCGCCGCGGCGGCGGCGGCGGTATCGCCCGCAGCGGTCGCCACCGGCATCGTCAGCGACTGGCTGACGTTCGGCGATGGGGCTGGCGAGACCCGTGATGCAGGCCAGCTGATCTGCTGCTGGGCCAAACGCAGCCTGACTTTCGGCAAGCTGCGCGGCCCGGGGGTCGATGTCTGCCTGCGGAACTATCCCGAGGAGGCGCATCGCGAAGCCTGTAGCCGAATGAGCCGGGCGCATCTGACGCTGAGCGTCGGCGCCTCGGTCACGATCGAGGATCTGGCGAGCGCCAACGGCACCACCTGTGAACGCGAAGCCCTTGCACCCAAGCAGCCGCTGGCGCTGCGAGGCGAAGCCGAGTACGTGGTCGAGCTGGCGCGCGCGGTGCAGTTGGCGATCCGTCCGATACCGGCCCGGCTGGTGCCCGACGGCGATCCCGGGGTGGCGAACGACGTGCCATTCGATGGCGTGGTGCTGCGTCGGCCGCACAACCGGTCTGAACTGCATTACGCGCTGGTGACCCGGCGGCTGACCGTCGGCGGCCCGGGCTGCGATGTGGTGATCGCCGGCGCCACCGGCAGCGTCGAACTCGCCCGCTTGGCCGGCCACTGGGCCGTGCGCCGGACCCGGGGCGAGGCTTGGACGGGATTGGCCGCGGGCGACCTGATCCAACTGGGCACCGTGCGGCTGTGCGCCAGACCGGGCAGCCCCGACGATCTGTAAATCGCGCATGGTCGGCACCTCCTCCTTTTCGACCGGCGGGTCCAGCGCTGCTCATCAAGCGCCTGCCAGCCGGGTGAACCTGACCTACTCGGCGATGGTCGGGGATCATCAGGAAGAGCGTGAATTGCCGTTGAAATTGCTGGTGCTGGGGGATTTCACCGGGCGCAGCGACGACACTCCGGTCGAGCAACGGCCGGCATTGGCGATTGATCGTGACTCATTCGATGCGGTGCTCGCCAGTCTCAAGATCCGCCTAGTGATGCAGGTCGAAAATCGGCTCAGCGCTGAGGCCTCGCCCAGGGCCTTAAGCGTCAGCCTGCAGGTGGCGGCATTGGCGGATTTTACGCCCGAGCGCCTGGCCCAGCAGATTCCGGAATTGAGGGCGTTGATCACCCAACGCGAACGCTTGACGCAGACCAAGAGCGCCGCGACCACCGCCGACCAGCACAGCCTCTGCGACCTCCAGATTGCCGATTATGATCGCCTGCTCGGCCGCCAGCTCGATGCGGTCTTGCATAATCCGGCATTTCAGCGTTTGGAGTCAGCATGGCGTGGCCTGGCGCGCCTGGTCGCCAGCGCGGACCCGCGGGAGAACATCCGCATCCGGGTGCTCAGCGTGACCCGCGATGAATTGCAGGCGGATTTCGAGGACGCCCCCGAGACCCCGCGATCCGGGCTGTACCGTCAAGTCTATACCGCCGAGTACGGCCAGTTCGGCGGCGAACCCTACGCGGCGATCATTGGCGATTTCGCCTTTGGCCCGGCGCCCCGCGATCTGGC
>JANYGY010000226.1 GCA_025362255.1 Planctomycetales bacterium | reverse complement strand
ATTCGAATCATGGGCGAGCCGCCCATGTCACTATTGAGTCTCGAAGCCCTTGTTCTCTTGCGTGCCAGTGGTGCTCGCCAGCGTGGCTCACCAGTGCCCCGAATCGTACGCTCTGCGGTGGAAACTCCGGCTGGTGATGCTCACGCCACCTTGCTCGCGCTGAGTCAGGCGCGGGGATGTCCGGCGGAGTTGCCTGATACCGATCTGGTCGCCGTATTGCTGCGCTTAGCGCGGCGGGTTCTGCCGGAGGGTGAATCGTGCGATCTGCTGATCCTGGCGACGACCAAGGGCGATCTGCCGCGATACGGCGCAGCGTTGCTGGCCGGCGATTCAGCGAGGGCTCTTTCCGGAAGTCCGGCCGACCTCGCCGCTGAATTGGGACGCCGCCTTGATATCCCGGCTTTTGCGGTGAGTGCGGCGTGCGCCAGCGGACCAGCCGCGTTGGGCGAGGCAGCGCGACGGATCCTGACCGGCCAGGCGAGGCGCGTGCTGGTCTTGGCCGGTGATCGGTTGAGTGATTTCGTGCGCGACGGTTTCGCAGCGTTGCAGGCACTCGACCCTGACTCCTGCCGACCGTTCGATCGTGAGCGTGCTGGTTTGATCTTGGGGGAAACCGCGGCGGCGATGCTGCTCGCTGCCGATGTCAGTCCTGGCGTGTGGTTGCAGGGCTGGGGCGCGGCGATGGATGCGCAGCATCTGACCGGACCGGCGCGCGATGGTGCCGGGGTGCGCGCGGCGTGCGCGGCGGCGTTGCAGCGGGGCGGCGACCAAGCGCCGGGGCTGATCGTCGCGCATGGCACCGGCACGCGTTTCAACGACGACAGCGAAGCTGCGGCCTATCGCACGCTCGCGCCGTCCACGCCGATCACCGCCTGGAAGGGATTGCTCGGCCACAGTCTGGGTGCCTGCGGTCTGACCGAGGCCGCCTTGTGCGCGGCCGCGTTGGCCAGCGAAGCAAACGCTCCCGGCATCGTCGGGCTGCGCGCCGGAGCGGAGGATCTGCGTTTGCTGCCGCCGGGGCAGCATCGCTGTGCCGCTCCATGGCTGTCGCCGAATGCGGGTTTTGGCGGACTCAATGCCGCGGTGCTCGTCGGTCTCAGCCCGCCGCAGCCGCTGTGCGCGGTCACGCCGCGCTGCACTGCCCGCGCGACGCTGGCGCAGACCGGTGGCGTGCTCGATGCGTTGAGCGCGCTCGCTGTGCTGGGGAGAACCGATCCGACCTGGGGGCGCATGGATCTCGCCTGCCGCGCGCTGGTCGCCTTGGGCGTGCGCTTAGACCAAGCAAACACCTTGCCCCAGGCAACCGCGGTGGTGCTGCTGACGACCGCCGGCTCGGCGGCGATCGATCGCGTTTTTGAGCGTGATCGCCAAGCCGGCACCATCGCCGCGCAAACCTTCGTCTACACCTTGCCAACCATGCCGATCGGTGAACTCAGCATCCGCTGTGGTCTGCGCGGCCCAGGTTTTGCGCTGCTCGGGGCGAGTGATGACGACGGTCGCATCACTGTTGCTGGGCTGCTCGCCGAAGGACACCCGTGCGTGATCCTGGCGCGGGTCGAAAGCGATGCGCCACCACATACCGCGTGGGCGGAATGCTGGTCGGCGTGAGGTGATTGGTCGTTGCGGCAACAGCAGAACAGGAGATCGCAGAGGCGCAGAGGTGGACAGGAGAAGAGGCCAGAAAGAATCAGCGCAGCGTGCGGCGGGAGATCAGCAGCAGTGCACTGCCGAGGAGCAGGGTCGCGAGGCCCGAGCCCAGGCCGCAGGCGCTGCTGCCTTCGGCGGCGGTCGGTCGGCTGATCGCGCCGTTGACGGGGGCGTAGGTGACCTCGTTGTCGGTGCTGGTCGAGGCCAGGATCGGTTCGCTGCCGGCTTGGCCGATGGCGGCCCCGGCGGCGATCGAGGCGATCACCGTGCCCGCGCTGCTCATGCCGCTGACCAGCACCAGGTACTCGCGCTCACTGATGCCGACCTTGGTGATGCTCCGGCTCAGCGGACCTGAAGCCGTTCCAGATAGAGTGACATCGCTGGCGGTGAAACCGTTGACTGGATTGCTGAAGCGCACCCGGAAGGCGATCACCGGCAGTGGGGTCGGATCCGGCTGATTGGCATCCTGATTGATCGTCACGCTGGGCCTGCCGACGCTTGGCGGAGTGAACGTCACCGAGTTGTCGGTGCTGGTGCTGGCGGCTGACGGATGGCCATTGGCGAGCGCGGCGTCGACGGGAATCGACGCGATCACCGTGCCGTCACCGACCATGCCGCTGACGCTCACCGAGTACGTCGTGCCGCTTCCGGTGACCACGGCGGTCAATGCGCCGGTCGACGTCGAGCTGGAAAAACTGACATCGCTGGCGGTGAAGCCGCTGACCGGGGCGGTGAACACCACGGTGAAGGCGAACGGCCCGGTGACGCTCGGATCGCTCTGCCCACTGGCCTGGTTGATCGTCACCAACGGCCCGGTCGGGTCATAGGTGCGCGTCAGGGCTGCGGCGTTGCTCGCGAAACCCCCGGCATTGGCCGCCCCGGAAGCGATCTCGATGCGTACCCTGCCGCTGCTTCTGGCGGTGACGGTCCCGGTGTAGGTGGTGCCGCTGGCATCAGTTGGTGCCAAGCCGCTGAAGCTGCCATTGGTCATCACGATATCTGCCGCGGTGAAATCGCTGACCGAGGTCGAAAAGGTGAACGTCACCGGGAAGCTTTTCGCCCGGGTCAGCTCAGCAATTGGTGAGGTGATCGTCGCGACCAGCGAACCGACGGTGAGCACAATCGGCACCTCCGGGAAAAATCCGACCGACAACGCCCTCACCTGGGCGACATCCTGGAAGCCCGCGGCGCGGACGAAGATCGTGCCGGTGGTGTTGTTAGAAATGATCAGGCGATAGACGCCTGCGGTCACTTCGCTGAACGGCGCGCCGGTCTCGGCGGTGGCGCCATAGGCCAGGGTAGCGCCAGTGATGCGATTGCCCGCGCCATCGCGGAGGGTGACGAAGACCCCGCCGATGGTCAGGTTGAGATCGGAATTATTGACCATCGTCAGATGGACGAAACCGAACTGGCGATCAGCCGTGCCGGGTGGGGTCAAGGAATAGGTGAAGAAATCGCTGGTATCACCGCTGAGTCCGTTGGCGCCGACACGCACCTTGCCCGTCGCAGCGCTGGTCACCACCGTGTCCTGGGTGGTGATCGCTATTTCATTCTGGATGGGAACCGCGGCCCCCGAAAATTGGGTCAGGCGGGTGTTGCTGTTGCGCGGCGGCAGCACGACCCATGCATTCGCTCCGAGGTCGATGTTGGTGAACTCGCTCGGTGGCGTACTGGTCGCAGTGTAGTCGAGCCGGCGGATCAGGGTTGGCAGCGAGTAATTCGCCGGCGGCGACCAGGTCACCACGTTGTCGGTGCTCGACGACGCGCGGCTGGGGCCAGAGGCGCCGGTGGCGGCATCGGCCCCAATGGTCGCGATCACCGTCCCCGGGCCCGACATGCCGACGACCTCGACCACGTAATCGGCTCCACTGCCGGTGACCGAGGCGAATTTCGGATCGCCGGCGGTGCCGCTCAAGCGCACGTCGCCGCTGGTGAAGCCGGTGACGCTTTCGCTGAAGTGGACGGCAAAGCGCAGCGGATAACTGGTCGCCGGATCGACCTGCGTCAAAGCTTGATCGATCGTGACCTCTGGCCCGGTCGCATCATAGGTGATCGCCAAGGTGTTGGCGGCGGCGTTGGGGATGTTTGCGTTGTCGCGCACGGTGCCCGCTGCCAGCGCCAGCTGCACAACGCCCGCCGCGGTCGGAATCACCTGCGCGGTGTAATCGCCCGGGCCGCCATCCAGGCTGCTGATCACGCCGTTGGTGACCGCGAGATCACTGATCGTGAAATCACCCAGCGCGGCATTGACTGGTTTGAAAAAATAGATCCGGAACGGAATCGGATTGGCCCCCGTCGGATTGCTCGCAGTGGTGCTGATGTTGACGACACCAGGAGTCGGATTCGTCAGCGTCTGGGGCAGCGATGTGATCATTCCAGCGGTCAACGTCGCCGGAAAATTTTTCGAATTATAGCCGGTGAGACTGGCATTGATGGTGCGCGCCTGGGTGGTGGTCGTCTGCGCGCGGTACTGACCATCTCCAACTTCGATCAGAGCGGAAGTCGGGCTCGCCAACGCCACCGTCGCACCCGTCAATTTTGCGCCGGTTGCCAGATCGGTCAGATACACATCCAACGCCCCTGGATCGCCAGTGATCGCGTTGCTGTTGAGGCGGATTGAACACAGGCCGTAGCGTCGCCCGGAAAATCCGGGAGCAGAATCGGCAAAGATGAAACTGGTGACGGTGTCGATGTTGTCGTAGGTGACAAAATTCACCCGACCTTGGGGGTCGAGGACCTGTTCAGAAGTTCCAATCGGGTTGCCGGTCGTGACTTGGTATAGCAAGGCACTTGATGGCAAAGTCTCGACCCAGGCATTCGAGCCTCCGGGCAATGTGATCTCGAATGTGGCAGTAAAACCCGAAACATTGAAAGGCGTATAATCCAAACTCACATTCACCGGCGGCAGCGTCAGATCCTCGGCGACCAGATGAGCGCCCCAGGTCACCGTCATGATCAATAAAACGAATAAGAATTTCATGATCATCACTTTCAGAAGTGGTACGTGATGCCGGCGCGCACGGTCACGCCCAACACGGTGGCGGTGGCATCGAACGGGGCATCGACGCCGGCACCGACGTTGTTGCCATAACGCAGTTGCACCGCTGCGTCGTAAATCAGCGATCGTTGGAAAACACTCAGCCCCGCGGTGGCGCCCCAATAGCGATCCACCGTGGCGTTGACCAGTTCCGGATGCGCCGAGTCAGGTGCGGCGGTGACGCCGGGCAGGCCCTCATACAGCAGTCCGCATCGCGGCACCACGACCACGCGCGGCAACAGCAGGACGTGCTCATAGCCCAGGCGCAGGGCGTAGCCGTCAGCGAAATCGCTGGGCGAAACGAACGGGCTGATCGGCGAGGTGGTGTTGCTACCGTCGTCGATCACCAGTTCACGCCAATGGGTCCAGGTCAGATCAGCAGTGAAGGTCTGGCTGTCGCTGCGCCGCCAGGCGGTCGCGACCGTGGCACTGGTCGGATAGGTGTACGTCGCATCACGAGTGGTGTCGGTCGCCTGCTGGCTGGTGACCGCACCGCTGGTCGCATCGCGGAAGATCCGCTGGTCCTGTTTGGCGATGGTCAGCGCCAGATCGTAACGCGGTTTGATCGTGGTCGCCAACGTCCATTGCGGGGCGACCTGCCACATCGCTCCCAGCACGAGACTGATTCCTCGATCGACGGTGATCTGCTGCTCCTGCGTCGAGACGAAGGTCTCATCGCTGATCAGCGTCGGCGGCGACCCCAGGCCAAAGGTGGTCAGGCTGCCGGTACTGCTGGCGCTGCGCCGGTTGTGGCTGGCGCGGGTGAGCTGGTCATTCCACACCAGCGCCGTGGCGCCCAATGCCAACGTCGGCGTGACATCAGCGGCGTAGCTCAGGCTCCAGGTCGACCACGCGCCGACGTTCTCGACGTGATTATCTGAGCGCCCCTGATTCGCGGTGGTCGCGCCTTGAGCTTGCAGGACCTGCGTGCTGTCGGTGCTGCGCGTGAAATCGAACTGCCGCTGCCACGCCACGCCGATCGTCTGTTGCGTGCCGAGGACGAAGAACGGCAGCACCGCACTGACGTGATCGAGCGCCACCGCGCTCTCGCGCGAGCTGCTGTCTCCGGTCTTCGTCGAGCGGGAATACCAGCCACCATTGAGCGATAGTTCCGGGCGTTCGAGCTGCGCCATGCCCGCCGGATTCCAGGTGTTAGCGGTGCCATCGTCGGCGACCGCGGTGAAGGCCCCACCCATGCCCAGCGCCCGTGCGCCGGCGCCGATCGGAATCGGGCTGCCATCGAACGGCACCACCGTGACATCGACCGCGCGCGCGAATGCCGTGAAATTGAGCAGCGCGAGACTGAGTAGCGCGGGGACAACCACGTTCGGGCGCATAACCGTGGAGCGCGTGAAGAAGCTCATTCGCTCACCACCAGGGCGCCGGTTGGCGTGGTTCCCGAAACTTGCTTCATGCGCGCTTGCTGGTCCTCGACGTCGGCGACCTCAAGGGTGCCGGCCACCCGTTGATCGCCGGCCAGCACCACCTGTCCAGTGGTCGGGTCGCGGACATCAGGGCCGCGATCGACGGCGAAGAAGATCATCCGCCCGACCACCCCGGCGGCGGCGCCGCGATCGATGATCGGCACGCCTCGCTCGTCCGCTGCGAGCGTCGCCTGCAGGACGGGGAACTCCTGATGCAGACGACCCGCAACCAGGGCGAAGAACGCCTGTTCTTGCGCCGGCGCAATCGCTTGGCTGTAGGCATCCGCGCTCGCCACGACCTCTTTGCTGTCGACGTGGACCAGGCGCACAAAGCATTCGACATCGTTGCGCCCCCGCCTCAGCGTGCCGGTGAGCACATAGCGCGACGCCAACCGCCGGCCGGCATTGGCGGCCGTGACGCGATCGACATAGCCCGCATCGACCAGCGATAATTCGCGGGTGAGCAGCTCATCAGCTTGGGTATCGACCAAGCGAAAGCGGCCATCGCGACTGACGCTGGACAGCAATTCCGGATCATCGGTCTCTTTGATCCCGACGCCGTCGCTCGGGGCTTGCAGGGGCAGCATCATCGCCGTCGCGCGCAGCGTCCGATCCTGAGCGGGAGTGGGCGTGACGACTATCGTTCGCTCGACGACCACCTCGCCGGCAGTCAGGCGCAGGGTGAAGCGCAGCACGTGGCTGCCGCTGATCAGAGGCACCGCGAAAGTTCCACCTGCCGCCACGCCACTCAGCGATTGATTGAGCAAATCGCGACCGACCTCATCGCTGACCACCAGTGCACTCAGCCCAGCGGTGGCCTGAGCGGAAAAGCGGAACCACACGCAATTGGTGGTGATCACGGCGCCATTCTCCGGGCCGTCGAGCACCAGGCTTGGCGCGACGGGGGCAGGTTCGGCGGTGGCAAAGATCACCGGCTTGCCCTCGGCGGCGCGGGTCACCAGCACGTCACCCGGCGCCAGCTCGGCGGTAAACGCACCGTCGGCTGCGACCGCTATCACCCGTGCGGCACCGGCTTCATTGAGCACTTCCAACGGTTGCTCGCCGCTGGGGAAATAATGCCCGACCATCGATTTCAGATTGCCAGCCACAGGTTCGCTACGCTCGATCACCACTCGGCTGGGCATGCGCAAGACCGTGGGCGCAGCTGGGCCTGCTGCCGGGGGAGCTGCTGCCACTGCGGCACCTGCGAAGACGCCTCGCGCGGTCGCGATGCGCGCCAACAAGAACTCAGCCTTGGCACTGGGCTCTTGCGCCAGACTCAGGCGCAGCTCGCTTTCGGCTTCGTCCCAACGTTGCTGCTCGACCAACACCGCACCCAATTCGCGATGGACGAAACACTGGACGAAATGCATGCCATAGGTCCGCGCCCGGCGGCTGTCGGTCTGCCGTAACGTCAGCGCAGCGCGGAAATCGCTTTCGGCTTCGGCCCAGAAGCCACCGCGCGACCAGCTCACCCCGCGTTCGTAGAACTGCCACCACCGCCCGCGAAAAGGCACGCTGGTCGTGCCGTAGGTCTGGCCGTCGACGACTCTCGGCTCAGGGCTGGTCCGCAGGGTGGCGCAACTGCTCAACACCAGGCACGACACCAGGCACGAGACAGGCACGGCGCGGAAACCGCGCGCGGAAAATTTCAACGACGTCATGGCGTGATCCGGGAAACGTTGGCGGGAAGGATGGAGGGAATGGTGCCGGCCAGCGACACCGTCGCAGTGGTGGCGCTGACGCCGCCGACAGTCGCCTTGGCGATGATCATCGTCGGGGCATTGGGCTCACCCGACATGACGCGAAACTGATCGCCAACCTGCACGCCGTGCTGTCGGCCGAGGCTGACCTGCCAGGTGTTGTCGGCGTCATGGATCAGTCGGCCTTGCGCTGGCAGGCCGGACAATGCCGCGCGCACCAGCTCGACCGCCGTGGTGCCACCTGCGGCCGGATCAACGACCTGGCTGCCCACCACTTCACCGGTCTCGATCACCACCGCGCGCAGCGCCAGGCGTTGATCGGCCTTGCGGATCAGCAACGCCACGTGCCCGCCGACCAGCTTGCCGGCGTGCACGGCACTCGCGACATCGACTTGGCCATTGCTGATCAGCGTGGTTTCTTTGAGCACCGCCTGGTCGAGCACCGCGCGTTCGACGAGCAGCACCTTGGCCGTGACCAACGCGCTTTCGATCGCTGCCGCCTCGATCGCCTGCGGATCACCCGACAACACGAAGACCGCGCGCACCGGAGTCTGCCAGGCATCGATCACCGGCTGGGTGAGTGCGGCGATTGCTGGGGCTACTGGCGTCACAGCTGCTGGCGTACCAGAAACTGGCGGCATCCCCGGACTCTTGGTCTGCACGACTGCCGGCGCAGGCGTGGGGTCACGATGGGCGGCGAGCCAGATGCCGCCGAGGATCGTCAGGCCAATTACCAAACCAATCGCGATCAACGCCGCGAAGCGCCGCGCCCCCGAGCTGACGACCGTGACGGATCCAACGGTGCCCTCGGTCAAGGTCTTGCGCAATTCCACGGCGGTGGCGTCACCATTGATCGGTCGCTTGGCGGGATCCTTGTCGAGCAGTCGGGTGACCAGGGCGACCAACGGCGGTGGAATGTCCTTCGCCAGCGTGCCGACATCCGGCACCGGTTGGTTGGCGTGCGCCAACAACATCGCGTTGCTGGTCTCCGCCTGATACGGCAGACGGCCGCACAGCAGGTGGAAGAGCGTCACGCCCAATGCGTACACATCCGCTGGCGGTCCGGCGCGCCGGGTGTCGATCGCCTGCTCGGGCGCCATGTAGGCGGGTGTGCCCATGATCACGCCGGTCTGGGTCAGCTCGACGGCGCTGCTCGCCTGATGCTTGGCCATGCCCAGATCAGCAACCTTGAGTTTGCCCTCGCCCGTCAGCAGGAAATTCGCCGGTTTCACATCGCGATGAACGATGCCGGCGCGATGGGCCGCCCCCAGGCCTTCGGCGGCCTGGATCGCCAGCTCGACCGCGCGCCGCCAGGACAGGCGACCTTCGCGTTTGATCATCTGCGAGAGGTCGCCACCCGTGACCAGCTCCATCACCAGAAACAGTCGACCTTGATCAGTTCCGGCGTTCATCACCTGGATCACGTGCGGATGGATGATGCGCGCCGCGGCGCGGACCTCCTGCAGGAATCGGTCGGCATCGCTGCCGGTGGTCTGGATCATCAACTTCACCGCGACCTCGACATCCATCGTGTGATGCCGTCCGAGGTACACTTCACCCATCGCGCCTTTGCCGAGCTGGCGCAGCAATTTGACCCCGCCGATTTCACGCGGCACTCCGGCGGGCAGGGACACTTCGGGAACGTTCTGGATCAAGCGGGTGGCGGATGTCTCCGGGGCTGATAAGTCCGCGACCAGAGTGGAGGCAGGCGCATCCTGCGCCGCGGTAACGGCGATTACGGTGGCTTCGCTCGCCCCGTTGGCGATCGGTCGGCGGGTTGGGGCTTCACTGTCGACGGTCTCGGTCATCAACGGGTCGCGGTCGTTCATGGGCGATTCCTCAAAAATCAGCGTCGCTTCGGTGGGGGTGAAACTAAACCGGCGCGACCAACTCCAATCATTAACCCGACGCGGTATGAGCAGCGAGCCACGCGCGCAATGCGGCCACATCCAGACCGCGTCGCGCCCGGGCGATGGCGGTTGCCACCGTCAGTGCGCCCGTGCCCAAAGGCGGCTCCCACGGGGGAGGGGGTTGCTGCCACCCACCATCGGCGCGCCGCATGTGGCTCCGATCGGTGGAAAAATCACGACGGTATTCAGCGGCTGGAATGCACGCAAACCGCGGTTGAAATGCGGTCTTGGTCATTGTTGGAACAGGAAAGGTTACATCCAACCAGACGCTCGCGGGCAGCGGATGGCCAGCGGTGCAATCAAGATCCCAGATCTGCCATCCAGGTTCCCGAGATGTCCCCGGCACAGCGAAGACCACATGATAATCCCACAACACCGCCGCGTCCGCCGCCGCCGCAGCGCGCTGCCCCCAGCAGGCGACATGACCCTGCGCTCCGCTGATGACCACCACCCAGCCTGACGAAGTGAACTCGGTCTGCCCCGCGAGGTGCCAGATATTTTCTTCGCACCAGAAGGGTTGGTATTGCATGAAGATGTTTTCGCTAGGCCGTCGGAGCAGGAAAGGCACAGCAGAAAAATGCATTCC
>JANYGY010000223.1 GCA_025362255.1 Planctomycetales bacterium | reverse complement strand
AACATGGGCGAGCCGCCCATGCCACGAAAAATATTCTTCAGGGAGATCGATGACCTTTCTTACCCGACCCCGACTGATTCCGGAGCTCCCCAACCGCAGCATGAGAAGGCGGATATCCGAGATGTTGGTGAAAGCTGCGCGAAAAGTGGAACGCGTTGGCAAAACCGAATTGAGCGGCCACCGCTTCCACCGACCAGGTGCCCGTGCGCAGAACCTCATCCGACCGCTCAAGCCGCCAGGCCAGTTGCGCCGCGGCGGGTGATCGCCCGAGCAACCGGCGGCAGTGATTGGTCAACGCGGTCGGTCCGAGATGCAACGCCTTAGCCATCACGTCGACGGCCACCCGACGATTGACGTGATGATGGAAGAACTGCTCCAAAGCCCCGAGGAATCGCGCGTCGGCCCCGCGCTGCAACCACTGCGGATCACGATGATCGGGCAGCACCGCAGCCACCGTGCTCCAAAATAATTGCCCAGCCAGCGCATCTAAAAGGCCGCCTGAAGCTAGGTCCGTGGTCTCCGCGACCTTACGCATTTGCTGCATCAGCGCCGCGGTTCCCTCTGGGGCCGGGCGCACGCGCGGGCTGCCTGACCGCATCAGCAGCGGCAGCACCCGGGGCGCAATCAAGCGTAGATTGACGCCCGTGATCACCACCCCACGCACGAACGCATCGTCATGCACCTCGCCCGGTTGGACGATCACCAATTCACCGGGACCAGCGCTCAGGTCAGCGCCGGCAACCTGCGCGCGATAGAGCCCGCGCTCGACCAGGATCAGTTCGTATTCGTGATGCCGGTGTTCGCCGTAGCGCAACGTGCCCCGGGCAGTGACCCTATTGATCGCCAAATAGCGCACTGCCGGCATCGGCGGCGCGTGGATGCGCTCACGCCATTCCTCGGTCAGCAGCGCGGGGGCGGACACGCGTGGATTCGCTGGTGGCATCGTGCTGATAATGCCGCGCTGGATGAAAACCGCACTTCCTCAGGCGAGGCGGCGCTCAAGAGCATCGAGACGGGCTTCGAGCTTGGCTTTGGTCGATTCGAGATCGTCGATCCGACGGGTGAGCGTGGCGGTGGCGGAGGTGGTGGCGGCGACTTGATCAAGGTGATGGAGGGCTTCGCGGGCGACCCTGCGGATGTTGCCGAACGGTTCGCGTTCGCGTTGCGCGGCAATCATCCCCCGCGCTGCGGGATCCGCCAACGTTGCGCACGCCCGGATGGCCGCCGCACGCAACGCCATGGTCGCGCCCCGGCGGCGATCGTCGACAAA
The DNA here is from genome assembly GCA_025362255.1 of Planctomycetales bacterium. Classification (GTDB taxonomy): domain Bacteria; phylum Planctomycetota; class UBA11346; order UBA11346; family UBA11346; genus CAIUVD01. Next base: position 9,261 of record JANYGY010000223.1, on the reverse strand, counting down.
TGGCTCAATCGCGCGCACCGTGCGTGCACGAGCCAACACATGACGTGAACCGAGCTGCCCGGCGGCGCTGAGCGCCGCGACGAGCACCGCCTCGGGCAGGTCCGTCTTGGCTAGCAATGACAGCACCTCGTCCAGCGCCGCGGCTTCGGTGCTCGCCCCAAGACCACGAACAGCACCGACCGCCAGTCGATGATTCCAACTCGGGCGCGACTCGCGGGCGCGCAACGCGGCGGTCGCACCTGGATGTTCGAGGGCTCCCCGGGCAGCCAGCAATTCCCCGGCGGTGCAGCCGCTGGCACTGGTATCAGCCCACGAGAGCAAGTCCTCCGCAAGCTGGGCGGTGTCCGGCAGACCGCGACAACGGCCAAGCGCCACCGCAATCAGGCGGCGATGCCGCTCACTGGTGGCGGCACGGTAAAGATCGCGCAGCTCATCGAGCGCGAGCCAGGCGGCGAGGGTGGTCAGCGCCTCTTCGCGCACGAGTTCGCTCAGTCCACCTGCAGCAGCGGCGATGGCTTGGCGCAGACTCGGGGTCGGATGCACTTTCGCCGCCAAACCACATGCACGAGCCCGGGCATGCGCCGGAGCTGAAGGATCCATCAACAAGGCTGCCAAGGTGGCAGGCGGATGAGTTTCCTCCCACGTTGCGAGCAACTCGCCCGTGGGATCAGCAAACACCCACGCCGGCGCTGAAGTGGCCGGCATGCTGGTCTGATGGATGATGAACGTCTCGCGCGCTTTGGTGACCTCGACGCGCACGGCAAGTTCGCCGGCAATGGCGATTGATAGCGGCAGACGATAGACCGGCTCCGGTTGTTCAATGGTGACCGCCACCTGGCCACGGGCTGGATCGTGGCTCCAGCGCATGGTCAGCGCGGGGTGACCTGCACGCAGCACCCATTGATCAAAGAACCAATCAGCCGGTTCGCCGGTGGCATCTTCAATTGCTTGGCGGAGGTCGGCGGTCTCGACCAGACCATGCGCATGACGGCTGGTGTAGAGCGCAAGCGCGGCGTGAAAACGCTGGTCGCCGAGCCATGAGCACAAGGCATGCAGAACCAGCGACCCTTGTTCATACGCCACCCGATCGAACAGCTCGTAGGCATCATCCCAGCGGTTGGTCACCAACGCTCGCTGATAGCGCGAGCCATGCTGTTCGAGATACGACGCACGGTTTCGCCACAATTCATGAGCCAGCGCATCTGCTGCCGATTCTCCCCGGAGGTGCGCGCGCCAACGGGCGGTGATGCGCGCCTCAAGGTACGTGGCGAAGGATTCGTTGAGCCAGATGTCGCTCCAGCTTTTCATCGTCAGCAGATCACCGAACCATTGATGAACCAGCTCATGGATCACCAAACTGTCGCAATCGACGTCTTCGCGCCGTTGCTCGTCAGGCGTCATCAGCACCCGATCGGTGATCGTGGTCAGAGTGGTGTTCTCCATGCCGCCCCACATGAAGCGGTGGACCACGGCGTGGCCGTAGCGTTGCCACGGATACGGCACGCCGATGAATGCCGCTAATTCAGCGAGCGCAAATCCGGTGGCGCGGAACATCGCCGGCGCGCATGCCTCGCGGCCCCGCGGCAGCCAATGGGTCACTGGCACCGGACACGAAGCATCCTCGACCGCGACGAGATCGCCGACGATGACGTTCACCAGATACAGGACATGCGCCCGGTCCTGGCTATAGGTCGTCACCGCCCAGCCATCCTCGGTGGTGATGTGTGATTCGCGGACGCCGCCGGCAATCGCCTCGAAATGCGCGCGATGTCGAATGATGAATCGGTAAGTGCTGAAATTGTTCGGACTGTCGTAACAGGGAAACCAATGCGCGTGATCTTCCATCGCGCCTTGCGTCCAGGCCATCGCCACCTGCTGCGCATCCGGCGTGATCAGGTACATCCCCTTGCGGGGACGTTGGGCGATGAACGTCAGAGCGACGGTGAAAACTTCGCGACCCGCTGGAATGACCACGCTGACCTCGGCCGCGCCGAGCGAAAAAGCGACCGGCTGGTCGTCAACCGTGACCGCAGTGATCACGAGGTCGTGCTGATCAAACTTCAGCGTCGACTGCGCGCCGGCGATCCACCGGCAGCGATGGCGCACGGTGCCAGCGACCAGCGGGGCGGGCTGGTCAAGATCCACGGTCACATCGAGTTCGACGTGTTCGATGCGCGCGGTGCGCGGACGGATCCAGCGGGGAGACGCATCGGCAGCGAAAGGCAGAAGATCGACCATGCGTGTGACGTTTGCCCGTGGCGGCGGCTCTGCAAGGCTGGCGCGGTCGAACGCCCAGGTACCCTTTCAACACCGCGGAGACCACCCCATGTCGCAAAAAATTCTCATCATCGCTGTGCTCGTCCTGGCCATGGCCATCGGCGTTACGCTGGTGCTGTTCACCGGCAAAGCGGCTGAACCACAACCAACGCCAGTGACCAGCACCAACACGCCTGCAGTGCCAACCACGACCACCACCACCCCTGGCCCTGGGATCACCGATCAGGCCGCCGAGGCGGCAACCAAGGCGGCCGAAACGGCCAAAGCCACCGCCGAAGCCGCTTTAGCGGCAAGTAAATCTGCCGCGACCAAGGCCGCGGAAACCGTCACCACGACGACCACCGCCGCGGTCGCAGGCACCGCCGAGGCGGCCAAGCAGGTTGGTCAAACGGTGAGCGAAACGGCCAAAACTGCGGTCGACCAGACCAAGCAGGCATTGAATAATCTGTCTACGCCGACGCCCACGCCGGCGGCGGTTCCCGAGACGCCGCCGGCACCGGTGGCGGCACCGGTGCCGGCGGCAACGGCGCAACAAGCCCAGCAGGCGGCACGTGACGCCAATAATGCCGTGTTGGGGTTAGGCGTTAAGCCGAAGCCGGCGACTCCTGCGCCAGCTCCAGCTCCTGTCCAGGCGCCAGCTCCGGCTCCTGCGCCAGTTCCTGCACCAGCTGGCAGCGAACCTGCCCCTGCGGCGAAATGATTTCAGGCCGGGTCGCAGCAGTGAGCTGCGACCCGGCCTGATGTTGGGGCTCTCTATACCTCACGTAGCGAACCCGTTGATCGCCATTTCATGCGACCACGGGCAAGATGCCCGTGCCACGTCAGGCAAATGATCTATTCGTGGTCGAAATTCAGGATGCTCAGGGGTCGAATTGCTGAACCTGGCCGTCTTGGGTGATCACCACCAAGCGATCGTTGAACACCGTCGCGGTCAAGAAATCGGCTTTAGATTTGAGGTGGAATCCGCGCGGACCGAACACGGTCAGACCGGTGCCGGTGGGCAACACCACATGACCCTGCCAGACCACCGGGGTGCCGGTGAGCTTTTCTTCCAAGCGCCCGACTTCGTCCCATGAGCGATCGCCGGTGGCATTGCGCAACAGGATGCGGTTGGTCGGCGTAATCACGCAATCGGCTGCGCCATCGGCTGCCACCTGGGGCAAGGCGGTGCGGGTGATGATCTCGCCATCGTATTCGAAGAGATCATTGGCGGTGTAGCCTGAGATTCCCTTGGCGGTGGTCCAAGCAGCGACCACTGCGACGCCAAGACTTTCACCGCTCAAGACCTTGCCGTCGTCGGCTTGCAGCCGATTGATGGTGCCATCCTTGCGCACCGTCAACACGACATCCCCGAGAACCTTGGGACCGCAGACGAAGGCCGCTCCGCCCGGTCCCTGCCAGGTGTTTTGCGAGTCGCGTTCGTCGGTCGCATGGACCACGCCATCGAGACCGGCGACGATCAGTTCCCGACGATCGACGATCAGCGTGCTGCGGTAGAGCGCGATCGGGAAATCCGTTCGTCCGGCCAAGGGCACGCGATGCACCACCGGCTTATCATTCAGTCCGGATATCACCAAGGCGACCTGGTCGCGGGTGGCGAGCAGCAATTCGCCATCCGACGCGATCGCGGAGGCGTAGACCGGACTATCGACGACGTCCTGGCCGAACGGCACCCACGTCGGTTTGCCTGCGGCATCGACCATTCCGAGAGCACTGCGGCTGGCGACGACCATGCGCTCGCCGAGCACCACCGGATGGCTGGTGACCAGGCCACCCAGGGCGACGGTGCTCGCCGGATGGCGTTCAAGACGCACCATGAGACGCCAGCCAGCTTCAGCCTGCGCGCCATTCGCGGTCGCGGAGACGAAGCCCGGAGCGCGCAGTTCCAGCTGGTAGTCGACCCGCTCGGCGGCGCTGATGTCGAGCACGTATGGGGTGACCCCGATCTGTTTGCCCTCGTGCCAGATCTCGGCTCCCAAAGGTAGACTTTCGATCGACAGGGGCAGGTATTTCAGGCCCATTTCGCGCGCCAGGGATGTCCCTGCCGCGACATCACCTTTGGCGATCGCGGCTTTGAGCTGATCTTTCAAGGCGGCCCGGCGGGCCAGCCGCGCTTTGAATTCATCGACTTCCTGCACCGCCGTGGCGCGCGCGAGGGTGGTGCGCAATTCCGGGCGAGAGAGCAGGCCATCGAGCAACGCGACGGCGTCATCCAATTTATTGTCACGGCCGAGCACCCGGGCGTTGTCGAGCGTGGTTGCGGCCACGGCTTCGAGGCCGCGCAGCTTGTCGCCACGGGCTTTGATCGCTTCACTGAGCTGTGGGCCGAGATTCGGCAGATCGAGCAGCTGCAACAATGCGGTCGCCTGCGCATCAGGTGCCTGATCGCCGGGAATCTTGGCCACCGCCGTCAACGTCATGACGCACACATCAGCCTTCGCCGCCACTCCGCTCAAGGTCGAAGCACTCAAGAGCTTGGCCTGCTCGCTGGCATGGGCGAGCTTCTCGGGTTTGTCGAGCGCCGTCAGCGACTCGGCAACCGTCTTGAACAGGCCAGCAATCGTCTGCCGGATGAGGGCAATGCGCTCTTGCATGGTGGTCAGGTCGGCGGCCAACGGCGAACCTTCGACCTGCACCTGAAGACCGAAGCGCTCGATATCGGCAGCCGCTGCATCGAGCGAGCCTTTGTCGAGCACGGCCTTCACCGAATTCAGCTGCTCACGCAATCGGACCTCTTGCCGTTTGAGGTCCGACTCGACGACCGGGAACTGACCGATCATGCGTTGCGGAGGCTGGGAATTGCGCACCAGGGCCAGGGCGGCCAACCGTTTGCCATACCGCGCGGTCGAAGCGTTGGCCAATTCGAGTTGCGCGATGCGCCAGCGGTCGACGGCCTCGATGGCGGGCGCCTGTTCACTGGCGATCAGGCCCGCGGCGGTGATCACCGCCAAAGCCGTCTTGGCGTCATCCTTGTCCAACGGTTCGGTGACCCGATCCGCCAGATCCTGAGCCCGCCGGCGCGAGGCAGCTTCGTTGCTCGCGATACGCGCGCGCACGGCGTTGACCTTATCATCGACCGGCAGGCGCGACAGACGAGCACCGGCGCCCTGGTGGTCGCCCTCGGACGATAGCTTCTCAACCGCAGCCAATTCATTGTCGATCGCGGTTTTTAGGCGCATTTCAAGACCGTCGACGCGTTGCTGCTCGCTGAGATCCTTGCCCGCCTTGATCCGCGCCTCGTCGAGTTGCTGGCGCGCATCGGCCCATTCGGTTTTGATGATCGCGTCCTCGAGCCGCTGGCTGGCGGCCGCGAATTCGCGTTGCCTGGCGTTATATTGGTACATCAGCACGCCGAGAATGCCGAGGACGATCAGCACCAAGGCCAGGACCACGGTCATGAACCGGCTGCGTGGCTCTTCGGTGGTCTGCCGATACGGGGTGAAATTGCGCATCGTCGGCGTGGCTTGGCGCATCGCCGCCGCCGCGACCGCCGCCCGTGCGGCCGACACATTACCTGATCCGGCTTTGGTCGGAGTGCGGACCCCGGTGGTCCCGCCGCTGATGCTGGGCACCGATTCCGTGCCGACGCGGCGGATGATCTTCTTTTCAGCCAGCAAGGCGAGGGTGCGCGCGGTGTTCACATCGTTGTCGCGGAACGAGATCGCGACCTCGCGCACCGAGACCCGACCGTCGACAAAATCGAGGATCCGTTTCTCAACTTCGGTCAACGCGCCCGAGCCGGGTGACTCCTCGTTGAATACATAAACTGCGTTGAAATTACCGAATTCCTGCTGGGTCGTGCGGATTTCCGCCACCCGGGTGTCGATGGTGCGCAACAACACTTCGGCATCGATCTTTAGACGGAAAGCCCGGCGATCGAAATCAAACCCGTCGATGGTTTTCTGATCGTCCAGCGAGACTTGACTTATCTTGCTCGAGAAGAACCGGCACAGGCTGTCCTCGACCATCGCCTGGGTGCTGCGCCCGACTTCTTCCTCAGTGGCGTACGAGCGACCAACCACCAGATCGGCAACCGCTCCCTGGCCCGCCTCCCACGAATTCAGCACTTCGGCCAACTGCTCATCGGTCAAGCGGTTGTAATCGCGCAGGGTGGTGGCCAGCAGGCGCTCTTTGTCGTCGCCCAGGTCGATCGCGATCGGGCTGCCGTCCTGAAAGCAGAAGCGCATGGTCAGGGCCGCACCCTCAGCCGTCAGCACTCCTGATCGTTTTTGGCGATAGGCAGCATGAAAATTTTCCGCGAGCATCGAATCGAGCAGCGCCATGGGGACTCCGATGTTCTAAACTAGGTCGCGCCAACGTCGCCTCAAGCATCCCGCAGACCCGGCCGGGATAGCGGTTTACACGGACGCGGTTTCAGCTGCCAGATGGCGGAAACGGTCGCCGCGGTCCTCAAATCCCTGAAATTGATCGAATGAGGCGCAGGCTGGGCTGAGTAGGACCGTCCCCCCTGCCGGGACAAAACGACGCGCCAAGCTTACCGCAGTCGCCAGATCACCGGCCCGCAGTGGGACGCAGCCGGCTGCCGTCAAGCACGCGGCGAGCCGATCGGCGGTCGTGCCGATGAGAACCGCCTGGGCCCCGCGCCCCGCCACCGCTGCCGCAAGTTCGGCAAAATCAGCCCCCTTGTCCGAGCCGCCGAGAATGACTGCCAAAGGTCCCTCGATTGCACGCAAGGCCGCCATCGCCGACTCAGGCGTGGTCGCGATCGAGTCATTGCAGTAGCGGTGATCGTCGCCCCCGGTGACGAATTCGAGCCGATGCGGCAAGCCCCGCACCCGTCGCAAGCCGGCTGCAGCGGCTTCACGGGCAAGGCCAAGATGCCGCGCCATGGTCAAGGCCAGGGCGGCATTGCGCGCGTTGTGCTCGCCGATGAGCGGCAGATCCCCGCGGGTGGCCAAAGTCCCCTGCTGGTCAGAAAATAATCCGTCAGTGAACGACACTTCAGCCAAATGGGGCAGAGCGCTCGACGTCTGCGCGCGCACCTCGGGCGCCACGGCGACCGCTTCCGCCCAATCCAGCAAGGTGAGTTTGCACCGGCGATAGTCGGCCAGATCTGGATGCCAATCGAGATGATCGACGGCCAAGCTGGTCAGCACGGCGCCGGCGAAATCGGGTTTTGAATCCATCAGATACCACATTTGAAAACTCGATAACTCGCACACCACCGGCATGTCCGGCCCGTGACTCTGCAGCAGGTCGAGCAGCGGCTCGTAACTGTTGCCGCCGACCTGCCAGCCCAGCAGGGTGGCCAGGATGTGGGCGGTAGTGCTTTTGCCTTTGGTCCCGGTCACCGCTATTCTGTGCCCGCGATGGGCGGCGAAAAAAAGAGCCTCAGGCGACGAGCGCGGCGGATGCGCCGCGGGCCACGCGCGCGGCGGGATCGCCGGAGAGGCCACAATCAGGTCTGCCGCCATGAATGCGGGATGGGTCGCATCACCGACCTGCCATTGCCACCCTGCCGCTAACGCTGCGCTTCCTGCGGCCCCGAAAGCCGCCGGCGGTTTCAGATCGAGCACCGTCACGTGCGCGCCCTGAGCGGCGCAAAACCGCGCGGCTGCCTGACCTCCACCATGCCGGCCAAAACCCCAGACGAGAATGCGCCGACCAGCCAAGGGAATCATCGCGGGGTTATTTCTTCTCAGTTTCGGAAGGCACCGTCACGAGCATTTCGGTCAGCAGATGACCGGGCGAGCCAGGCAAGGTCACGCCGGCGAGATGCGCGATGGTCACTCCCAGATCGACCTGGGTGCGAACATCTTGAAACACCTGACCGACCGCGATGTCCGGGCCCACGGCCAGCAGTGAAATCTGACGGCATCCCTCGCAATCGTCACCATGGGAGATGTAGCCATCGCCGTGACCGTCGAGATGGCGGCCATGGTCATTGGTGATGAACAGATCCGTGCGGTCCTTCAATTCCGGATCGGCTTGGATGTGCTGCCACAACTCGGCGACATAGCCGTCGGTATCGCGGATGCCTTGGAGATAACCCGGCCAATTCTTGGCATGGCCGGCGGCATCCGGCTCTTTGAAATTGATCAGCAGCAGCGCCGGATGATGGGCCGTGAGCACCGCCTTGGCAGCAGCCACGGTCAGACGATCGTCACGATAGCCGCCGAACGGGCCGCGTGCCGGCACTCCGCAATCAAGGGAAGGCTGCAGGCGATCCTTCCACGTCGGATCGGACGTATTGCCGAGGATGAGCAATTTATCCTTGGACGTGATGACCCAGGTGGACTCGGCCGGCAGGCCCGTGGCTTGCCGGAAAAACTGAAAGACCGAAGGCCGAGCGGGCAGCTGGTTGCCAGCGTTTTCAATCTGTTCGTAGAAACCCGTAGTGATCGCGGTGTGGCCGCAGTTGGTGTAGGTCCACCCGGTGTTGCGGAAATGGTCGTAGCGTGAGCCAAGCGGAGCGAGTTCACGCGCCTGATGCGGGATGTCCGGCTGGCCGGATGCACCCCAGGTTTCGCTCCACCGAGGACCATCGATCACCGCGACCACCAAATGCCGGGCTTTGCCGCCCCAGGTGTGCGCGACGGATTTTGCAGTGCTTGGTCCTGACTCGGCCGCCGACGTGCCAGAAAGACACAGGATGATCAAGCCGAACAGGACAAGCAGGCGCATGGTGAGGGCTCCGAAAAAAAATCGCGCGGCGGAGGAGGGACTACAACCACCGGCGCCGGCGGAAGACCCACACCGTCGTCACCACCGAACCGATCATGATCAACATCGCCATCGGATATCCGAAGCGCCATTCCAGCTCGGGCATGTCCTTGAAATTCATCCCGTAGATGCTCGCGACCAAGGTCGGCGGCAGGAAGATCACCGCCGCGATCGAAAAAATCTTGATGATCCGATTCTGTTCGATGTTGATCAAGCCGAGCGTGGCATCGAGCAGGAAGCTGATCTTGCCGGCCATGAACGTCGCATGATCCGACAAGGTCGCGACGTCATGGAGCAACG
>JANYGY010000207.1 GCA_025362255.1 Planctomycetales bacterium | reverse complement strand
GACTCGGAAAGAACTTTTCCGTCGGTTGCGGCAAACACCAACTCACCGCTGCCGATGGTCAACGACAGTCCACTGAGGGTTGGGCTCGTCCGTTCCTTATCCATGGCGAACGTGGTTCGCCGGAGCATATCGTCGAGACGTTTGGCCGAGACCGCAAACGGCACCACATCCGTCGGAAACAGCGACACCGGCGGAAACGTTTCGCCGATGACGGCCGGCACCGAATAATCGCCGTCGCTCAACTTGATCGCGAGGACGCTCTGCTCTCCGGTGACCTCTAACGACAAGCTTGCCGAAGCAGAAGAGGATTCGCGCAGGATCATCGCCAACTGCCGTGAGTTAACTACCGCTTGGCCAACTCCGAGGATCTCGACCCGGCGCACCACGCTGCGCAACCCTACCTGGCCATCAGTGGCGTTGATCTCAACGTGGGCCGGCTTGGCATCGAGCAGCAGATTGGTGAGGATCGGTTTGCTGCTGGTCGAGGGCACCACGGCATCAGCGGCCAGGATGGCGGCCAACAGGTGCTCGCGGTCGGCGTTGAGCTTGAGGCTGGTTGCAGTCATATGAAATGAATACGTCATAGATCATCTTCATCAACCCTGTCAACATCGGTCAAAATAATCTAAAGCAGGCAGGCATCGTGATTTAGCCGCTCGAGAAAACTGACCGGGTTTATGCTGACCCGGTGTGATAGCGCCAGTTTTGCACCGCGTTCGCCAGGGACCTCGCATCCAGCTGTGCAATCTGGTGTGTATCGCAGATTTTTTAACTCCCTCTGCACCTGCTTTTGACATCCTCTCACGTTTATTGCAGCGTTATTTTACGTTATTTTGACGGGGTGACTCCGAGGTGGGAAAAGTGGTCTGCGGTGCGTAATGGCATTGGGGAGCATGCTGTTCCATTCACCGGGGTTATTACCGTCTGATTTTGACATCCGGTGAATGCCAGATGGAATGCGCTGGATGACCGCATCGCCCAGACCGTCAGCGAGAGAACCTGCACCTGGTATGGGCGGTGATAAATCTCAGCACCAGATTTGGGCCTCTCACGTGGCTCCTGGGTTGCGATTGCTGGTGGTTGCTGGGTTGTGTTGGTTGGGAAGTGGATGTGCCACGCTCATCAATCTGGCGATCAATCCGCAAGGCGTCGCCAATCAGGCAGCCAATGATCTCCTTACCAGCATAACCGACGTCAATGTCCAGGATCTGAGCAATGCCTCGTCAGGTGACATCGATCGCATTCTGCGGGAACATCCGGATGCGGTGAACAAAGCCCAACTCACCGATCTGAAGGGCAATCTGCAAAATGCGAATCTGCTGCATAATCGGGTTCCCCCAGAGAATCTCCAAAAGGAGTACGCGGCGCAGCATGATCGGCGAATCGCCCCCACGTGGCGGAAACGAACCGACAACGTGGTTATCGCGCCGCTCACTCAATATTACGCGGTTCCCTATGGCATCCGCACGACCGCGAGATCGCACTATCCCGGCGATGGATTACCTTTGCCGGAACAAAGCTCGGCCACGATTGATCTGAAACCGGTTCGTTTTCAAAAGCGTTGAAGATCGCAGGGCTCTCTTCTAAGAGCGTCTAAGAGCTTCTAAGAACAGCAGAAAGCAGGTCAGCGTAGTGACAATTCATCTCCCGCACGCGGACGTTGTGGCTCTTTGCCTGGTGGCCAGAGCGCCGGGATCGCAAAGCGGAAGCCGACATACAACGTGCGCAGATCAGGTCGCACGGCGAGGCGGTTGGCAGCGCGCAGATTCTTAGCCGGATCAGCCCACGAACCTCCACGCGCCACGCGGGTTTCTTCTTGGCGACCAAGCGGGTCGACGGTGTCTGCGGCGGAATACGTGCCGTATTTGTCCTGGCACCATTCCCATACATTGCCGTGCATGTCGAACAACCCGAAACGGTTCGGCGCTCGACGCCGCACGCCACGCGTGCCGTCAAGCAGACCGAACCACGCGATGGTGTCGAGCTGGGCCTGGGCAACCGTGCCGGTGTACGTCGCAAATGGGGCGGCGACCCCCGCCCGGCAGGCGTATTCCCATTCGGCCTCGGTCGGCAGACGGGGAAATTCGCCGGACGGAATCTTACCCGCGAGCGCCTTCAGGAATTCCTGGGTGTCATTCCAGCTGACCCGTTCAACCGGTCGATCGGCGGCGTCGACGGCCTGCGCGAAGCGGCTCGGATTGATGCCCATGACCGCCGTCCACAGCGATTGGGTGGTTTCGCTATCGGCAAACCACAAACCTTTGGTGATAGTGACCTCGGCGATCAGCGGCTCATCATCTTCACGATCGGCTTCAGTGACCGGCGAGCCGAGGGCGAAGGTATTCGCCGGTACCCAGCGCAGGCGCTGACTGACGCCGGCGACCACCAGTTCGGCATACGGCCCATAGGCATCGCGCTCATAGGTCGTAGCCCACGCGGGCCGGCCAGGGCCATTCAGCATCTGGGCGCGATAGCGCCAATGGCGGACCTCGACCTGGGTCTCTCCGGTCAGGGCGATTAGATCGAGGATGTCGCGTACCGGCGTCGCGGCTGCGGGGAGCACCAGGTTCGATGCCGCAGAGGAGCCCGGCTTGGTGCTGAACAAACCGTCGAGGGTGATCCGCAAGTCGGTCACCTTGCGCGCTTTGAGCAGCCACGCACGCGCCCGTGGTTCATCGGGGCCGAGCCATTTATCGACCAATTCGGTGGCATTGGCCAACGCGCCCGGCGGCATCGGCTGCACCGTGTCCATGCCCGCGAGCGCTGAGGTCAGCTGCTGCACCCGCACCAGCTTTGCTTTCCACTGGCTGACTTCGACGCTGGTCCGGCTCGCCAGCTTGGCGAATTCCGTGAGATTCTCCGCCGCCTGCGCGGGAAGTGGACCCAGCTTGTTGAGCGGCTTGAGTGCATCGCGCAACGTAAAGAACCGTTCAAGCCGATCGCGCCAACGTTTGACATCGGGATCCTGCCCGCCGCCAATCGCTTCGAGATCGTTGATCAGCGAAATGGTTTTCTCCGCGGTGGCCAACGCCTGATCGGCTTCACGGGTTTTCAGGTCCACGCGCAGGCCGTCCTCGTACGCTTTTTCTTCCCCCAGGCGGCGGAGGTAGAATCCCTTGCGATCGGCAGCAATCGCCCCGCGCGCATCGAGTCTGACCAACGCTTTTTCGCAGGCGATACGGGTGACCACGGTGAGCTGCTGTTTGCTGCCCGATTTATCGAGCACGGCGAGCACCACCCGATCCCCATCGATCGCCGCTCGTTGCCGACGCACCACCTCGGCCCAGGTCGCGAGCTGCTGATCATCCGGTGCGACCAGCACGGCGTAGTCCTTCAACGTCGCCGTCAGATCGGTCAACGCCGTTTCAGACGGCAGGGCGTCGGGCTGGTCCAAGGTCGCGGCCAAGGTCTTGCGCAAGGCGCTGACGCGCGCGGCCGATTCGTCGAGCCGGCGGGTCCACGCCACCAGCTGCGGATTGCCGGCATCGACCTGGGCGCGATAGCGTTCTATGTACGGGCGGATGGCGTCCTGTTGGGCGACGGTCAGCAGCCGTTCGCGATCCAATTCGGCAGCCAAGGTCCGGCGCAATGACGACAACTGTTTGTCAGCCCCGGACAACCGCACGCTCCACCGCTGGACATCGGTATCCTGGGAATCGGTCAGCGCCGTCAGCCGGGCGAGATGACCGGCCAACTGGGACAGGCGGACTTCGCTGAGGAAGGTCTCATTTCCATCGAGCACGGCCAAGGTGCTGCGCTGCAAAGCGACCTCAGCTTCGCTTGTGGCAAGGCGCTTGGTCCAGCGTTGCACATCGGCATCGCCGTCGCCCGCCAGTGCGGTCAGTTCGACGACGCCGGGCTGCACCTGTCCGCGCAGGGGCCCGGAGAGGGTTTCGCTGGGGTCGATCTCGCGCGCGAGGGCGTTGCGCAGCGTAGCGATGCGCGCGTCAGCTTCGAGAAGGCGGGCTTCCCACCGTTGCACGTCCGCACCTATGCCGACTTCATCGGCATAGGCGGTAAGGTCGATTCGGGTACGCACATGCGTGGCCTGGTCGGGCAGTTCGGGCTCGTCGAGCACGGCGAGCGATTTCTGCAAGGGCGCCACGCGGCCGACTTTCAGTTGCCAGCGTGCCAGGTCCGCATCATTGGGGAGTTTGGCCGCCAGCCACGCCAGATCATCGCCGGCGTTGCGCGGGATCGGCTTGGCCACATCGAGATCGCGCAACGCATCTTTATGCTGGGCGATTTCACGTTGATCGTTGTCGCGTTGGCGCTGACGCACCGCTGCATTGGTGGTCGTCCAATAGATGCCGCCACCACCGACGATCACCAGGAAACTCGCAGCGATCGCCCACTTGAGCCACCAGCGCTTGTTGACGCCGAGGTACTTGGCCATCGCCGCATCCGCACCGGTGCCGAAGCGCGCCTGGAAGACCGCGGTCATCGACATGTTGCCGTCGCGCACGCGTTCGAGATCGCTCACCAGTTCGGCAGCGTCGCCATAACGGCCGGCCGGATCCTTCATCAGGCACTTCATGCACACTGCCTGATAGGCGTCGGGCAAACCCGGCATCACCGTCGATGGCAGCGTCGGCTCCTGATAGTTATGCTGATAGATCAGGGCGTTGGCGGTGGTCCCGTCGAAGGGTTTCCGGCCGGTCAGCAATTCGTAGAAAACTACGCCCAGGGAATAGAGGTCGGCGCGCGGATCCACCGCATCCCCGCGACCCTGTTCCGGCGAGCAATAGGCTGGCGTGCCGACGGCCGTGCCGGCCATCGTCATCCCGGTTTCACCGGCGATCTTCGAAATGCCGAAGTCTGCGATCTTGACCACGCCCTTGGTGGTCACCATCAGGTTGGCCGGCTTGATGTCGCGATGCACGATGTTGTGCTTGGCGGCTTCGGCGAGACCGCGCGCGGCCTGGATGACGTACCCCGCGGCTTCCTCTGGAGTGAAGAATTCGCCTTTTTCCCTCTTCTCGTGGATGATCGCCGACAGGTCGGTGCCCTCGACATATTCCATCGCGAAATAGACGATGTCGTCGACCGTGCCGGCGCCGAACACCTGCACTACATGGGCGGTGTTGAGCAGCGAAGCGGTGCGCGCCTCCTGTTCGAAGCGGGCGCGCAATTGCAGGTCGGCGGCGAGATTGGGTGGCAGCACCTTGACCGCCGCCCGGCGCTTCAGGCTCACCTGCCGGGCGCGATAGACCGTGCCCATGCCGCCTTCACCAAGAATCCCGCCCATCAGGTAATCACCGACGGTGACCCCGGTCAGCGGACCCTGACGACCTTTGAAATGCCACGCGTCTTCAAGAGTCGGACTGGTGGGTTTGCTGCCCGGCGTGCGCGAGCCGTGACTGGTCGCACCCTCGGCCCTGGGCTTTCCCGGACCGGTGGAGATGCCGAGTTGCGTTGCCTCATTGCCGAGCCATTCGGCTGCTGGCTTGGCCGCGCCTGCCCGCCGCATCGCCGGCAGACCGCCGACCAAAGTCTGATCGTCGCCATTCCAATCAGGATCATCACCGAATTGCGAGGTCCCGAGATTGATCGGCGTGGTCACCGTGCGGTCATCACCCTTCCACTCCTCTTCGACCACCACCACCATGGTATCGTCATCACCGATCCACGCCGCGGGAGGTTGAATTGAAGGTGCCGTCGCCTGGAGCAGGGTCGGGTCGTCGCCGCGCCACGCGCCTGCTGCTGGCGGTTTTGCGACGGGCAGCTCTGCCGCTGGCTGGTCCGACCCTGGCTGCCCTGCCACTGGCGCCACCACCGATTTGCCGCGCAGCAATTTGATCGGCTGGGTCGGATCGGCGCTCAGGGGGATCCGGGTGCCATTGACGTCGGCGGCTTTCGGCGGCGTGGCGATTCGCGGGGTGCCCGGAGTGGGCGTCGGATCATGCGCAGAGCTGGTCATGGTCATTCCAACAAAAAAGGACGGTCGGTGATGCGCCACGCGAGGCCGACGCCAACCGCGAAACCTGACACGGTGAGATCGACATCGGCGCCATCGCCGGTCAATTTGGCCAGACCGTAGCGATAACCGAGAGTGCCCGAGGCGACCCACCGTTGATTGATCGACCACAGGGCAACGGCTTGGACCCCAGGGGTGACCAGACCACCATTGGCGGAAAATCCTGGGAAGGCGCCATTGCCTTCGACGGTCAAGCGAGCCACACCCAGGCCGAGCAGACCTTCGGCGAGCATCGCGAAACGATCATTCACCGCCCATCCCCAGCCGCCTTGGCCGCGGACCTCGCTCGACGCCCACGAGCCGCCGCTGGCATACGACGCGCGGTCGGCCGCGATCGCCACGCCCAGCACCGGTCCGCTCGCATCGCCGATGCGCGCGAACGACCAGCGCGCGCCGATCGCGGCGCCGTAACCCGAGGTGAAACTGTCTCGCCCGGAACGGCTGCCGGTATCGTCAGTCAACGTGAAGGAATAGCCGGTGGCCGGCAGTTCGACCTCGACCCCGACATCGCGGATCACGAGCTCAGCGGCGTTCCCAGCCCCGGCAGTAAGGGACCCGGCCACGACCAGCATTAAGACGTAACGAGGGAACACGTGAGCCTTCATGGAATCAGAATCGGACGAACACCAACCAGGGCGTGCGCGGTGGCCGTGTCGATCATGACCCGGTTCGCACTGCGTGCCTGCAACACCGTGTCATTCCAGGAGCCACCGCGCAGCGCGCCATCCGCAGTAAGTTCCCAGACGTTGCCGGCAACGTCATAGAGACCGAGTGGATTGGCGGCCAGCGTGCCGACGTGCGCCGGACCATCACCGCCACCATTGGTTTCGGCAACTCGTGCGCGCGAAGCCACCGTCGTCTCGTCCGGATCATCCCCCCACCAGAAAGCGGTAGAGGTGCCGGCTCGCGCCGCCGTTTCCCACTGCGCTTGAGTCGGCAATGCGAGCCGGGAAGTCCCGGTCTGTCCACTC
The DNA here is from genome assembly GCA_025362255.1 of Planctomycetales bacterium. Classification (GTDB taxonomy): domain Bacteria; phylum Planctomycetota; class UBA11346; order UBA11346; family UBA11346; genus CAIUVD01. Next base: position 8,561 of record JANYGY010000207.1, on the reverse strand, counting down.
AAGGCCTGTGCGGACAATGCCTGTTCAACCAGCTGCCGCGAAAGACCCCAGGCCGGGAAATGATCGCCAGTGCCTGTGACTACATTCGACGGCGTGACGGCGGTCCACGGGGTCGACGCTGCTCCGGCTCGGGCACTCAGACGCTGCCACTGCGCCTGGGTCAGTTCAAATACCGCAATGTAAAAATGACTGACTTGAATTGTGGTCGCTGATTCATCAGCCTGCGCCCCCAATTCCCCTGCTCCAGCACCGGTGCGCGCCATCTGCGAGGCGACCCGGCGAAACACGAGGCGACTGCTGCGCCACGCCGGATCCGTCGTGAGATCCGGAATGCTTTCGCGCTGGCTGACGGCACCACTGTCAAGGTCGACGACTTGATAAGTAGCGGTCGAGACCCCGATGTTCTGGGCGAGCTGGCCACTCGCATCATTGGCGACAAAGCCGCCGGCACCGGCGGAACACCCCGATACCATCGCCAAGCTCATCGTCCAACCGAGAGCCACGAATAGTTTGTTTTGGCGCATCAATTGGACCCTCCGGTCGAGGGATGGACGAACAACAGCACGGGCTGTTCGGCAACTTCGACCGGGACACTCGCTGCCGTAGCGGTCGCCCGGATGCGGAACCGCACGTGATCGCCACCACTGTGCACGGCGGTCCAGGTCAGCACCGCCGTGTCGGGGGCAGATTTGACCAAGGTCATTCCGGAGGGCGCGCCGACCAGGGAAAAAGCGAGGTCGAAACCAGTCGGCAACTGCGCGGTCGAGACCTGCACCGTGGTGCGCAGCAGGTCGCCCGCCTGAACTTCCACCGGTGGATCACTGATGATCCACGGTCGCGCGCCTCCGCCCGGACCAGAGATCCGAATGGGAACCACCAACGCCGGGGCGGAATCGATTCCGTCGGAAATCACGACCGTGAATTGATCATTACCCGAAAGATCGACCGCCGGCGAATAGGTGAAGGTTCCGTCAGCAGCGATCACCGACACGACACCCTTCACCGGGGTTTGGGTGACCGTGAACGCGAACGTGGAGTTGTCCGGATCGCTGACGAGTATGCGACCGGTGACCGGTTGATTGGCAACGGTGGTGACCAATGCGATCGTCGCGGTCGGCGGATCATTGATCGCGGTAATCGCCACCGGGCGCACGACTCCGCTGCTCGTGTCACCATTATTATCGCGGATGACGACCTGCACCGTGATGGTCGGAGGCGGATTGTCGGTCGCGGTGCTGAACAGCAGATTGCGCAACACGCGTTGGGCATTGATCGGGGTCATGAAGCTCGAGCAGACCACCACCAGATCCGCACCCGCCAGTCCGCCGCTGACCGAACCGACATTCTGACTGTTGATACTCAGTGTTGATCCGATCAACGACACCTCGTCAGTGCCAGTCCCTTGATTGCGAATACTCAAGGTCACTGCTTGGCTCTGCCCGATCGCCAGTCCGGGCAACGAGACCCGTATTTCACCGCCCCCAAAGTCTGCTGAATCGAAATCGGTCACCAGTGCGGCATCGGCCACCAGGACCCCCGTAAGTTGATTCTCAACGAATACCGGAGCACTTCCCGTCAGGGCAGCGAAGGGCGGGCGACGATCGATGTCGAAGGAAAACACCTGCGAAGAACTGGAAGCTGGCGCTAGAGCGCTTACGGGGAGCGAGGGCGTGCTCGACACCGAGCCGGCGGCAATTCCCAAATCGGTAACCGTATAGGCGAACCCATCGGTGAGCCCCACCCCGCCGCCATGCGTGTAGCGGATGAGATTGTCGATCAGATCCTGTTGCGTGAATGTCGATCCGGCCGCGAGCAGCACGCCAGAGCGGGTCAATTGACCAGCACCGGGAATGAGCTGAATCGTGAACACCAGGGCCGGGTCCGCTGCAGGAGCGGGCACCGCACTATCTACATCCGTTGCCGACAGCTCGCTCGCGAGGATCAGGCGCGACGCACCGATCGTCACCTTGCGGGTGCTCGCAAGTGTAGCGGAGGCGATGGGAGCATCATTTACCGGAGTCACAGTGATCGTGAATACGGACGAGGCGCTGGTATCACTGCCGCCATTTGCGGTGCCGCCATTGTCGCGGGCGGTGATGGTGACGGTGGATTGGCCACCTGCATTGGCAGAGGGCGTAAAGGTCAAGACCCCGGAGGCGCTCAACGTCGGAGCGATCGAAAAGAGTGTCGGATTGGTGGCGGAGACGGTAAAAGACAGAGTCTGGCTGCTTTCATTCGCCGGGCCGACCGAAATAAGCGTCGCCCAGTTCAAGAGACTCTGCGTTCCGGCATCTTCCAAGATGACTAGGTTTGATCCGGCAGTGAACGTCGGGGGGTCATTGCGCGATGAAACGGTGATCGTGAAGGTCGCGCTGGTGCTGGTATCGGCACCGCCATTGGCCGTGCCACCATCGTCTTGCAAAGACACCGTGACGATCGCAACTCCCGAAAGATTGGCCGCACTGGTGTAGGTCAAGGTGCCATCAGCCGCGATCGCCGGCGCCACCAGGAAAAGACCCGCATTATCGTTGGTGCAGCTGAAGGTGAGCGCTTGCGTAGATTCCAGACCGGGCCCGGGCACAATCGAGGTCGCCCAATTCGCAACCGTTTGCGGACCCGCATCCTCGACGATCGTCTGCGCTGGGCCGGCGGTAAATGTTGGCCGATCATTCACCGCCAGCATCGTCACGGTAAAGGTCCGGACGACGGTATTCTGATCCCCCACCCGGGCGGTGCTGCCATTGTCGACGACCGTGACCGTGATCCGAGCAGTGCCATTCGCATTAGCGACCGGGGTGATCCGTAGTTTTCCGGATCCACCACTGCCAATGAGCACGGGATTCGGAATGATTCCTGGTGCATCGGAAACCGCGGTGACGGTCAATGTCTGCACTGCATCTTCACGGGCCTGACCTGAGCCAAGACCGGTCAGATTCAGATCGGTGAAACCCGCGTCTTCAACCAGACTCTGATCCGCGATGGAATCCAAGGTCGGGGGATTGTTGATGGCCCGGTTGGTGATCGCTACAGAAGTGCCGAAGCGCCCATTATAAGCGACGTCACCACTGACGCAGTTGGCAAACGTCAATTGATGATTCTGGTCGGATTCAGTCGTGCCCAGCGCGTTTCCAGTCACGGCAACGGTCTGCGCGACATTCCAGGTGATCGGGCTGAATACGAGGCTTGCCGGACTGACCGTTCCCGCTGATGTATTGCTCGTCGACAAGGCAATGGTGACGACCCCATTGGGCTGACAGGCGAGGGTGACATCGCAGGCTGCCGCCCCACCGATTTCAGTGGTTATCAAAGTGGAGGTTGGCGAGATCAAAACATTGGCCGTGTCGTTATCGGTATTGGTGATGATCGGCTCGAGTGGCTTGATGCCATTGTAGCGACCATCCGAACTGATGGCATTTCCTGGAATGAGAGAATAAACGACGTCACCATCGTCGATTCCATCATCGACTCCTGTGACCACTACGTTCTGCGAAACGTTCCAGTTCAGGGGAGTAAAGGTGATCGCGGAAACGGCCAACGAGCCCTCTGATAAGTCGGAGACGGCCAGGGGAATGGTCACATCGTTGGTTGGCTTGCTGTTCAGCACGAGGGCGATCGTGGTCGTGCCACCGGCTTCGGTGGTGACGCCGCCACTCAGCGGCGAAACGGTGACGCCAGCCGTATCACCATCGACATTGGTCACTGTCAGATCGGGAGGGTTGCGGAACCGGTAACTCAGATCGGCAGTCGAGTTGTCCGGGGTAAGCAGGATGTTCACGGCCACATCACCGTCATCTACGGAATCGTCGACTCCGGTGATCACGATATTCTGGGCAGTGTCCCAATTTCCAGAGGTGAACGTCAATGAGCTGATCGCCGTCACAGCCTCCGCCACGTTGGCGCTAAAGACGCCGATGGTGACGTCAGCGGTTGGCTTGCTGGTCAAGCGGACCGTGGCCGTGGCCGTGCCGCCGGCTTCGGTGGTGGACAGGCCAGCAATCCCAGTGATCAAAAACCCCGCGGTATCGATGTCGAGATTGAGACACGTGACATCAGGAGGGTCGATCGCTGCGTAATCTGAGAGGCCACCAGGCACCCCCAGTTGAATCGCGACGGATTTGCTTCCGTCCTGAATCTGATCGGATTTTCCTCGCACATAGACTGTCTGCGCGCGAAACCAATTGCCGAGGGTAAAAGTTACGTTCTGGGTGTTGGCATAGGTCGTGGCATTCAGTGAGAGTTCAACTTCGCCAAGTATCGACAGCGAAACGGGAATGGTGACTGGGCCCGATGTCGGCTGACTGCGCAAGGACACACTGAAATTCGTCACTGTTCCCGATTCACTGGTGGTCAAGCCACTCGTTGGCGACACCAGGACCCCGGCGGTGTCATTGTCTATAGTGGATACATTCAAGAATGTGAAAGTTTTCAAGTTGTAGGCAGGATCAGAGCTTGCCGCCGTGGTATGTTGGATGGCGCCAACTCGAATGCCCTCGGCGACCTGATCATCGACGGCTCTGAGCAGGATGTCTCTCGGCGTTGAATAATTCAAGTTGGTGAAGATGAGATACGACGGAGTGGCCGTTACTCCGGGAGGGGCGATGATATTCACCACCACCGTGCTGCTGGGAGCAGTTCTCAGGGCAACCGAATAGTAATCATTTACGCCGCCTTCCCAGACCGTGGTGACGGCGTCTACTCCGGTGTTATCGAATTTGAGTTGCTGCAACACCACGCCGGCGGTATCTACATCGACGTTTTTAACCCCGCACACCAGAAATGACGTGGTAACGTCGAAATCAGGGTCGGTACTCGAGGACGTCGCTCTTATAACATATGATTTATCTCCATCGGCCACCGGTGCGGGACTCTCATCCTTTCGGCCATAGACAGTAACGGCTTGGTCCTGGTCCCAATTCCCATTGGTGAAGGTCAACGAGGTGGTGTAGACCCCCGAACCTGCGGCGAATGATCCTTCATATCGTGGGCTCGGTCCAAAAAATGTATCGATAACGGTCGGTATCGACAACGTAATCGTTGCATCGGCACTGGGCTTGGCCTTCAGATGGACCAACACGGTATCCGACGTGAGATTCTCATCGGTGGTCAATTCGACTTTGTTGACCACCACGCCAAAGGCATCGTTATCGTAAATAGATAATGCCAGGGTTGCCGTAGGCAGACTCTGATACACCGCATCGGTGGAGGTGCTGGTATTGAAGGTGATGGTGCTGGGGTCTGGATTGGGTTCGATATCATTATCGTCGACTGCTGAGACATAGAGGTATTGCGGGATGTCCCAGTTGAGCTTATCGAAGGTAAAGAGCACCGACGTCTGGTTGGCGAGTCCCGAAGTGCTTCCGACATAGGCCTGGCCCGAGGGATCCGTCATGACGACCTTGACGGTCTGATTCCCCGCTGGCTTGGTGAGCAGGGAGACCTTGGTCACCGCGATGGCTCCGGGGGCCAAGGGATCTTCGTACAGCGTCAGCAATGACTCAGAAATATTGAGCCCCGCGGTGTTCACATCGACATTGGTCACCGGCTGTGGCGACGGTGTTTTATTGTTGTAGAGTAGATCGCTGCTGCTGGTCGGAGAAAAACTGATCGACACGGACTGATCGCCGTCATCGATCGAATCGGCGATGCCTGTCAGGGTCACCGTCTGCGGCACATTCCAATTCGAGCCGGTAAACGTCAAACTGGCCGGCGAAGCGGTCACTTCCGTCGGGTTTGCGCTGATCACCGGCACCGTGACATTCGCGCTTGGAATGGTTCTCAGGCGAACGGTCAAGGTGGTCGTCGTACCGTCTTCCTTGGTGTTGCCGAGAGGTGGCGTTACCAGGAACCCGGCCGTGTCCACGTCGACCGTGGTCATGCTGACGTCAATCGGATTCAACCCGCTATATTTGGCATCGCTGCTTACTACGGGCGCGGTGACGATGGCATAAATCTTGTCGCCGTCATCGACATTGTCGTTCACGGGAGTGACCGTGACGCTCTGCGCGGTCGTGCCATTCGTCGGTGTAAACGTCAACGAAGCCGGCGATACCGTCCCTTCTTGAATGTTGCTGCTGTTCAGGGTGATGACGACATTGGACGTCGGCAGGGTGTTCAGCCGAATCGTGAACTGTCCAGGAAGGCCCCCTTCGGTGATGGACAGCGAACTCGGGGTAATGGTAAACCCGGCGGTATCATTGTCGGTGATTGAAATGGACGATGCGGATGCGCCACCAGTGCGGTAAAAAGTGCTGGCGACCGTATCGAGAATGACGGTTTCGGTGTCCTCATCGATCAGATCATCAACCGGAGTAATGGTCACCGTGGTGCTGGCGGAGCCTGGGGCGATCACGACAGGCGCACCCACTAAAGGCGAAGAATTATAATCACTGAGGTTCGTGGCGTCCCCCGTCACCGACAAGGTCACGGGCAACGTGCCGACGGTGGTGCCGGTGCGAGCGACCGAGAGCGAACCCGGATCGCTGCCTGCCTCAGCAGCAGCGGCATCCATCACCGTCAGGCTGACCAATGGCAGCCAATCTGGGTTTGGGGGAATCGCCGCCGATTTGTTGAGAAGCGTACCATCTCCCAGCATACCCTTTTGATTCCACCCGGACAGCGAGATGCCGCCCGGTGCAGTCATGAAGCCAGACGTGTAACCGCCTCGACTGACGTCAGTCACATTGGTGAGTATCGAGGTATCGGTCCGTCGGGCGTTCACCGTTGCCGGCGAAACGGCTGTGCCTGTGTTGGTGTTGTTCGCCAACCCACCATAAAAATTCCACCCGGCACCCTTCACGGTTCCATCATCGAGAAGGACCTGCGATTCGTACCCACTATTGCCGGACCACAGTTTGCGGACGTTGGCCACCAACATGGTAGTCGGGGTGTTGACAATGGGGGCGGTTTTCAAGGTGCTGGCAGTGGTCCCATCTCCCAATTGATAATAGGTGTTGCTTCCCACCGCTTTCACCGTGCCGTTCGCCAAAAGAACAGATGAATGGAAATAGCCGTTGGCCAAGTCCTTCACCGAGATGAAGCCCGGGTCAGCCGTCAGCATGAGCGCGCCGGTTCCGACGATACCAAGTTCACCAGCCGAGTTTGTCCCGCACAAACGAACTGAGCCATCGGCCAGCAGGACGCCGGTGTGGCCATAACTTCCCGCAACCAAGCGGACGCCTGTGATTGCCGAGGCGGACGCCTTCAACATCTGGACCGGACTCAGGCTCGTGACGAGGGTATTATTCCCAAGTTCGCCGTTAGCATTTGAGCCCCACGCATAAACGAGACCGCCAGCGTTAACGGAGAACGACGTTGTGTAACCCGCTGAAATGGTTCGCCCCCCGGCGTAGGCAGCTACGGGAAAAGCGGAATTGGCGACGGTGCCATTGCCCAATTGGCCCACGTCGTTTTTCCCCCAACACCAGACCTGACCATCGGCACGCAGCGCCATGCTGTGACGATATCCGGCTGCAATCGCGACGATTCCGGTCAAGGGCGTAGTTGCGTTCAACATCACCTGAATGGGGGTTTTCGAATCGACCAGGACTCCATTGCCCAATTGGCCCTCGCTGTTGATGCCCCAGGCCCACACGGTTCCGTCTGCCTTGAGTCCCAGGGTATGTTCAAGGCCCAAGGCAAGCTTGGTCAAGTCCGCCGTCCGCCATGAGGCCATTTGCAAAGTAGGTGTCGCACCTGCGAGATTATCACCGGAGGCGAACACTCGTCCGTCCGACAATTGGAAAGCGCCGACCGTGCGTCCCGCTGAGCAACTGCGTACCAAGGCGCCCCCGGGAAGCGTCACCAGGACTGGCGCGGTCTGATCCGCCGTGCTGGTCGAAAACCCACCACGGTTATCGATGTTATACCCCCAGGTATACATTTCCCCCGTGTAGCGGATGGCCCATTTATGACCGAATTTTCCACATGAAATCGTCCGGATGTTGGACAAGCCAGAAACAGCATAAGCCTGTTTGACGGAGCCGGTGGTGCTTCCGTTTCCAATTTCGCCGAACGCATCCGATCCCCAGGTGAAGACCGTGCCTGCGGCATCCAAAGCCATGCTGGCATCGCGACCTGCGGAAATGTCGAGGACATTTGATAAAGTGAGCCCGCCCACCTGCACGGTTACCCAGGTGGTGGGACTGTTCACCAGAGTGTTGTTTGCCAGTTCGCCGGCCGTGTTGCGCCCTATCGCACGCACCGTTCCATTCGCCAATAAGGCCAATGAGTGATAGGCGCCGGCGGCAACCGCAGTGACGTCGGTCAAGAGGAGGACTTTAACCGCCTTGGTCTGCAGAGTCGTTGTGCCATCGCCGAGCTGACCGTCGGCGTTCAAACCCCAGGACCAGATCGCTCCGTCGCTGGCGAGTGCCAGGGCGTGACGGCTGCCAGCGCTGATTGCGGTTATTCCAGTGAGATCGCCGCCACTGATTTTCTGCACCTTCTGCGCATATCCTTGGGTTCCGGTGGACGAACCGATCGCACATTGGCCACTGGTGTTGTCACCCCAGGCCCACACCGTGCCGTCTGATTTGAGCGCGAGACCGAATTGGCCTGAACCT
>JANYGY010000198.1 GCA_025362255.1 Planctomycetales bacterium | reverse complement strand
TTGACCATCAGGTCGATCTGGTCGAGCAGAGAATCCAAGCGGATCGCCGAGCGGCTGATCATCGCTTCGTCGATGACCTTGAACTTGATCGGCCCGGCGGAAAGCAGGTCATTATGCCGCAATTCAGAGCGCACGACATCTTTGCCATTGACGAAGATATGGGCGTCGTCCTGGCCGATTTCGACCATCGGCTTGCCGTTTTCAGTGATCAGCCGCATGTGGACGGGCTTGAGGTCGGCGTGCTGGGCGCGGATCTGGCAGCTTTCGGCGGTGCCGAGCGCGAGACCTTCCTTGAATTTGAAGGCTTTGCCTTTGAACGACGGGTTGAGAACTTCCAATTTGAGTGCTGACGACATGGGATGATATTTCACAGCTTGGCCGGCGATGGGAGCCGCGCAACGTCCTGCCTGCCAGCGTATGGTTCCCGTGCGATTTTCCCCTAATCATCATGCGAGTTAACGACCCGTCTGCCGACGCTTTCCATATCTCAAACAGCCTTTGCGAGCACGGCGATCGCTTGTGACATTTGCGCGAGCGACATCCTGCTACACCTCCAAGGAATCGACTCATGAGCACCGGCACGCTATTCGACAAAGTCTGGGATTTGCACACGACCCGTCTGCTCTCGAGTGGGCAGACCCAATTGTTCATCGGCCTGCACCTGATCCATGAGGTCACCAGCCCACAGGCGTTCGCGATGTTGCGCGAACGTGGTCTGAGCGTGCCGTTTCCTCAGCGCACGGTGGCCACCGTTGATCATATCGTCCCCACCGAAAATCAGTCTCGGCCCTACGCCGATGGCATGGCCGAGGAGATGATGACCGCGATCGAGCGTAATTGCCGTGAGTTCGGCATTCGCTTGTTCCAGCCCGGTTCGGGCAAGCAGGGCGTGGTGCACATCATCGCCCCAGAGCAGGGTCTGACCCAGCCCGGCATGACGGTCGCCTGCGGCGATAGCCACACTGCGACTCACGGTGCCTTCGGGGCAATCGCCTTCGGCATCGGCACCAGCCAGGTCCGCGATGTCCTGGCGACCCAGACCCTGTCGATGAACCGCATGAAAGTGCGCAAAGTCCAGGTCGACGGCACCTTGAAATCCGGGGTGTACGCCAAAGACGTGATCTTGCACATCCTGCGCGTGCTGTCCGCCAAAGGTGGCGTGGGTTTCGCCTATGAATTTGCCGGCTCGACCTTTTCCGCGATGACCATGGAAGAGCGCATGACGGTCTGCAACATGGCCATCGAAGGCGGCGCCCGCTGCGGCTATATCAATCCCGACGAGACGACGTTCGCGTACCTCAAGGGCCGCGAATACGCCCCGTCGGGCGCCAATTGGGACAAGGCCGTGGCGTGGTGGAAATCGGTCGCCTCCGACGCCGATGCGACTTTCGACGATGTAAAAACCTTTCGCGCCGAGGACATCGAGCCAACCGTCACCTGGGGCATCAGCCCTGATCATGGTGTCGGGGTCGGTGAATCCCTGCCCGCCCGCGAATCGTTCGCCAAAGAGGAATGGGCAACGATCGACGAGGCGTACCAGTACATGGACCTCAAGCCGGGCCAGCCGATCGCCGGGGTCAAGATCGACGTGGCCTTCATCGGCTCGTGCACCAATGGTCGGATCAGCGATCTGCGCGAAACCGCACGGGTGATCAAGGCTCACGGCGGAATTGTGCCGGCGCATGTCAAAGCATTCATCGTCCCCGGCTCTGAAGCGGTGAAGGTCGTCGCCGAGGCCGAGGGCCTCCACCTGATCTTCACTGCCCATGGCTTTGAATGGCGCAATGCGGGTTGTTCGATGTGCCTGGCGATGAACCCCGACAAATTGAAAGGCGATCAGGTGTCGGCGAGTTCGTCTAATCGCAATTTCAAGGGTCGCCAGGGGTCGCCGTCGGGCCGCACCCTGCTGATGAGCCCGGCGATGGTGGCGATCGCCGCGCTCGAAGGCGAAGTCACCGACGTGCGCAAAGTCCTGAATTAAATTTCCACATAAAGAACCAGCCATGAGCACCATCACTGCCCTTTCCGGTCGCGCTGTCCCCCTGCGCGGCAATGACATCGATACCGATCGCATCATCCCAGCGCGCTTCTTGCGCTGCGTGACCTTTGACGGTCTTGGCGAATTCGCGTTTGAGGATGACCGCAAACAGCTCACCGCGGTCGGCAAGGTCCACGCATTTGACGAGCCGCGTTTCAAAGGCGCGAAGATCCTCGCCGTAAACAGCAACTTCGGCTGCGGTTCCTCGCGTGAGCACGCGCCGCAGGCGATCGCCAAATGGGGCATCACCGCGATCGTCGGGGTCAGCTTCAGCGAGATCTTCTTCGGCAACTGCGTAGCCATGGGTCTGCCGATCCTGCGCGTCTCGGTGGCCGACGCCGAGACGATCCAGGCGCTGATCGAAGCTGACTCGCTCGCCGTGGTCGCGGTCGATCTGGAGAAACTCCAGGTCAGCGTCAGTGGCAAAACCTTCAGCGCCCAGATGCCCGATGGTGTGCGCAAGCAATTCCTCAGCGGGGCCTGGGATGCCACCGGCGAACTGGTGGCCGGAGCTGCAGCCGTGCAGGCGACGGCCAAAAAACTGCCCTACGTCAGCAACTTCGCCTGATCCGTTTTTTTCTCTGAAAGCCATCTCTGCCATGAACCCCCTGTGGTCCAGCAGTGCCATCGTACCCGGAATGCATGCGGGTTTTCGTGGGACTTTCACGCTTGCCGCTGATCAATCGATCGAGTTGCGGACGCTTGGGGCGAATTGGTTTTCGGTGCATGTCGATGGCCAATGGCTGCTTGACGGGCCAGAACGTTTCCATCGCGACCATCCGCGTTGGCGGTCGACCTCGGTGACCTTGACCAGGGGTCGGCATGTCATCGCCGTCCACGCCTGCCACACCGGTGCGGATACGCGGTTGCTGCGCAACTCGCCACCATTCATCGACGTCTGCGCGATGAACGATGCACATGCGTTGCCGATCTCGTGGCGATGCTTGGTGTTGTCTGGTTATTCCACACATCGCCGGATCAATCCGCAACTCGGATGGAGCGAATGGTGCGACACGCGTCAGGTGCCAGCTGAATGGCAGGCGCTGGATTTCGATGACCGCGCGTGGACTGAACCAATCTCCATAGACTCGGGCCTTGGCCCGGCGATCCAGGAAACCTGTCCGCCGGTGCGCTGCGATCGCCGCGTCTTGCAGACGCTCGCGCACGGATCGTTGGCTGAGGTCTTTGGCTATGACATCGACGATCCGCCCGTCCGTTTCCTGATGCGGGATCTCGATGACCGTCGTTTTCCGGCCCAGGGGCGATGGTGGCGCTTCGATCTGGGGCGAATCCGACTCGGTCGTCCGCGGGTGAAAATCGAGGCCGCTCCCGGAACCGTGGTCGAACTGGGCTACGCCGAACGACTGGATAATGGCCGCGTCGTCCCCCTCATCTCGCTGTCGTGTGGCACGTCATGCAATCTCGATCACTATCGCGCCCGCGGTGGCCTTCAGGAATTTGCGCCTTTGGAACCGCGCGGAGGTCGCTTTCTCGAAGTCCATGTCCTCGGCGAGGGACACCTGATCGAAGCCACTTGGGATGAGCGCGGATGGTTCGATGAACCGCATGGATCGTTCACCTGTGGCGATCCCCTGCTCGAACGGATCTGGGCGGTCGGCGTCGATACCGTGCGTGCCTGCGCCGAAGATGCGCTGATCGACACGCCCATCCGCGAACGGGGCCAACGGACCGGCGACGTAGTACCGGCGATGGAAGTCATCGCGGTCGCCTGGAATGACTTGGCGCTGGTTCGTCGGGCCCTGGTGCAGGCAGCCGAAGATGTCACCGCCAACGGTTTGGTGGCTGGTTTGTGTCCGGCCAACGCGCTCGATGTCACGACCTATGCCCTGCAATGGGTCGCTGGTTGCGTGCGTTATGTCGAGCTGTGCGGCGATCACTCGTTGCTCGAAGAACTACTGCCGGCTGCCGAGCGGACCCTCGCGGTGTTCGCGGCCGCCGAAGGTCCTGATGGTGTTGATGACCGCTTAGGTTGGGGTTTCGTCGATTGGAGCTATGTCCGCCCACCCGGCCCTTGCGACCCCGCGGTGGATGTGTTTCTCGCCCGTGCGCGCGCCGCGCTGGCGCGTTGGCAACGCCTGCTTGGCCGCGATGGCAGCGTCGCCGAGGAAGGTGGACAGCGCTGTCGTGCGCGCCTGCGTGGGCGACTCGATGGCGCCGGTTATCATCTCACGGCGCTCGGTCTGGCAGATGGCTTGCTGATCGATCCCGAGGTCGGGGCAGCTGCATTGCGGCAGCACCTGCGTAACTGTTTTCCACATGATGTGAATGCGCCCCGCCTAGCTGATCCCAGTGCTGCCCAACCGCGCATGATCACGCCGTATTTCGCGCATTGGGCTTTGCCCGGATTGCTCGCCCACGGTGATGCCGCATTCGTCCTGGATGAATATCGGTTGGCCTGGGGCTGGGCGCTCGATCAGGGACTGACCACCTGGCCTGAGGTCTTCGATCTGCGTTGGAGCCACTGCCATGCGTGGTCCGGCTGCCCGACGTGGCAGCTCACCCGTCACCTGCTGGGCTTGCAGCCGCGCCAGGATCTTGGCCCAGGGCATTGCAGACTGGCCGTCGGTCGCAATCCGTTGAACCAGGCCGCGGGGCGGGTGCCTTTTGCAGGCGGAGCAGTCGATATCGAGTGGACGCGCACCGGCAGCAACCTCGCGTATCGTCTGCGCGCCGATCGCGAGCTGGTGATCGATGGCCGCCCCCTGCGCGCGGGGCAGCTGCTTGAGGTCGATCTACCCGGCGCGTGAGATGAGCCCCCGGTGATAGGCCCGCATCCGCTCTTGGATCGCGGTATTTGCCGGCGGAAATGGCATGCTGACAAATTCCGCGGGAGTCACCCAACGCAGTTCCTGGCTGGCCAATGGGCGGACCTCAAGCGGATTGAACAGCCGACAGCGGTACACGTGAAAGGTCAGATAGCGGTCGGGATAGGCGTGGTGGAACGTCAGCAGTGCACGCGCCGACAGGATTTCGCCGCCGATTTCTTCGCGGACCTCACGCGCGATCGCGATGCGATCGTCTTCACCGGCTTCGCGTTTTCCGCCGGGCAGTTCCCACAGTCCGCCAACATGTGCATCGTCCTTGCGCCGCGCGATGAGGTAGCGTTGGTCGTGATGGATCAGGGCCAAAACGATGTGCTGGCGTGGCAACCGGCGATCGCTCAGCGTCGCGCCATAGGTCACTTTCACACTCGCGACTTTGAGTGGATTGGCAGTCGCAGCGATCACCGCTGGTTGCTGACGACTGATGCAACGTGCAGCCCACGGACATTTCCCGCATAGCGGATTGCGCGCCGTGCACACGGTTGCACCCAGGTCCATGAGGGCGTTGTTGTACGGGATCGGTTCACCCGGATCGACCTGGGTCGCGACATGGGCCCAGATACCGGTGCGATCCAAGGGCAGCGCCAGTCCATCACGCCGGGCATAGACCCGGGCGACATTGGTATCGACCACTGGAACTGCTCGCCCAAACGCAAAACACGCCACCGCGTGCGCGGTGTACGGCCCGATGCCCGGTAATTCCTGCAGTTTTTCAGGAGTGTCCGGCCAACTTCCGCGGATCAGCACGGCTTGGCAAGCGGCGCGCAGGCGCTCGACCCTGCTGGGATAACCCAGGCCTTTCCACGCGCGATGGATGCTGTCGGTGTCGGCTTGAGCCAGCGCCCGCTCATCCGGAAATAATTCCATGAAGCGCGCAAAGTAGGGAATCACCCGCGCCACCTGGGTCTGCTGCAGCATGACTTCGCTGACCAGAATGCGGTAAGGCTCACGCGTCTGCCGCCACGGCAGCGTCCGACCGACCTGACGATACCACGTCAGCAGCTCGTGCTGCGGGGTCATCGCTCAGGTTCGATCATGTGGTCGAAACCAGCCCACGGGATGAACTCAAGCTCAGTTCGCTCTTCCGATTTCGCCACCTGGAATTGGAAATATTCGCAGTGAAACCACCGCGGGCTGTCGTCTTTGAGGTAACCGAGGCGAATCAAAGCGTCTGGAATGGGCTTGGCCCCACCCACCAGATTGGCGTAGTCCATCAACCGCGAACGATAACTGCGCAACACCAGGCGCACCGGTTCGGCGACCGGTTTGCGTGGCGACAATTTGGCGCGCAGCATGATGAACCACGCCTCTTTTTCTGCATGGTACAACGACCAATGGCGGTACTGGCTCTGGTTCTGGCTGGGAACCTTCCGCGCAATGATCAGCAATCTTCCTGTCTCACCCATGCGTACGCGCCTGGACGACAAATCGTGGCTGGGTCAGGCAGCGATTACCGTCAGCGTCTTGAATGGCGAGGCGCACGTAGCCTTCATTTCCGCGATCCTTCCAGGTTATTTGAGCGTTGGCTTCGCCGCGCAATTCACCGCCTTCGAACCCGCCCTTGATGATGACTTCGGCAGTGGTCGCGCGATCGCAGGCGTAGACCACGCCAGCCCGATCCTCATGCAGGCCGGTCAGCGACAGACCGGTGTCGCTGGTGAACAGCCCATAGGCCAAAGCGCTGAGGGCTGAGGTGGCCCGCGCACTCTGCACATCGAGGGTGGTCTGCCCGCAGACCCCGTACACCGGCTGCCCGGTCGACAGGATCGCGTCCCAGCAGCGCATGTCGGCGTCCGAGGTGACTCCGAACAACCGCACACCCTCGGTCACCGGAATGTTCTCTACGCCCACTGCGGCGAAGGGATTCACCAGCATGATCAGCGTCCCCGTGCCCCGCGTGGACCGTAGGAGCCGCGCTAATGCGCCGACCACCGGCTCGGTCGGCTCAGGCTCGGGAACCGCAATCGCTTCGGCGCCGAGCAGTCTGAAATCAAGCGGCGCATCGCGACATGCCCAGCGCGCCGCATGACGCCAGAGCGTGACGCGCGTGATGCCTTCGTCGTCCAGCAAGGGCAGCGCTGCATCCAAACCCAGCAGATCAGCTATCAGACGCATGCACGGCATCGTCATTTCGCCAGCGGACTGTCTATCCCTCGTTTAGGCTCGGACCTCATCACCCGTTTCAGGCCTTCAGCATTTTGTCTTCGCCCATACCGTTTGGCCATGCCTGTAGTCCCGATCAGTCCGACCCGTCCACGTCTGCCCGAGTGGTTCAAGCGCAGCCTGCCGGCCAATTCGATCAGCGCCGAGACCGATGCCGTCGTGCGCAAGCACGGCCTGGTCACCGTCTGCGAAGAGGCGACTTGCCCGAATCGCCAGGAATGCTGGTCGAAAAAAGCCGCGACCTTCATGCTCATGGGCCACGCCTGCACGCGCACGTGCACTTTCTGCGATGTCGAGTGGACCCGCACTCCAGGCCCATTGGATGCCTCCGAGCCAGAGCGTCTGGCGACGGCAGTCGCAGAGCTTGGGCTTAAAATGGCGGTGGTGACGAGCGTTAACCGCGACGATCTCGCCGATGGAGGCGCGCCTCATTTTGCAGCGACCATCGCTGCGATCAGACGTCTCAGTCCCGGCACCTTGGTCGAAGTGCTGACTCCTGACTTTCTCGGCAAGACCGAGAACATCGACACCGTCGTGCGCGCCAAGCCTGACGTCTACAATCACAACCTGGAAACCATCGCGCGACTCTATCCAACGGTACGGCCGCAGGCTCGTTATCGCCGCTCACTCGATCTACTGCTGCATGTCAAAACCCAGGATCCGACCATTTTCACCAAGTCGGGAATCATGGTCGGACTCGGCGAAAGCGATGATGAGATCCGCTGGCTGATGGATGACCTGCGCGCGGCCAAGGTCGACATCATGACCATCGGGCAATACCTGCGGCCTAGTCTCGAACATCATGACATCCTCAGGTTTCCCACTCCTGACCAATTCGCCCAATATGAGCGTTGGGGCAAGGAAGTCGGCTTTGTCTACATTGCCAGCGGCCCATACGTCAGATCCAGCTACTTTGCCGAGGAAGTCCTCAAAGGCGCGGTCCAGCTCAGCGCTCTATAAAAAAAATCGAGCCGGTAAAAAACCGGCTCGATTTTGAATCATCAACCTAAATAAAACTATTCGAGAACCCAATCCGGGAGATCGGCGCGCATCGGTTCTGGACGAGCGCATGTCGTGGTCAGCAGCACCTGATTGCCGGTAGCGCTGGCTTCGTGGACTGCCTGCATGATATCCAACGCGTGCAAGGCGATCTCATCATTCGAGCGGTGCTGTCCGCCTTTTTGAATCGCGATGACCATGTCGGCCACGCCCACGCCACGCGAGCCCTCGCGATATGGGTGAGTGTGCCGGATTTCGACCCAGTCGGCGTACTTGGGGGTCCGCAATTTGACCTGGCCACCGGTGCCGTTGGGATCAGGCACCGACAAGGAGCCGGCAGTGCCGTAGATTTCGATATTCGGCGCGTTGGCGCCATGTTTGATATCGAACGACGTGGTCAGCTGGCCGATCACGCCGTTGTGGAATTCGAGCACGGCCACGATGTGCGTGGGAATCTCGACATTGATGACTTTGCCATTCTTCGGCTGGCTGGTGATCGTGCGGGTGGGAAAGCTGACCCGAGTCAGACCCTGAACACGCTTGACCGGTCCGAGCAGGGTGATGAGGGCGTGCAGATAATACGGTCCCATGTCAAACATCGGCCCGCCGCCCTTTTCGTAATAGAATTCAGGGCTGGGATGCCAGGACTCATGGCCACCGCAGATCATGTTCGCCTGGAAGGCCAACGGCGTACCGATTTCACCATCGTCGATCAGTTTGCGGCAGGTCTGCACCGCCGCGCCCATGACCGTGTCCGGTGCACAACCGACGCGCAGATTTTTCTTTTTCGCCAGCGAAACCACGGCCTGACCTTCAGCACGGGTCAGCGCAAAAGGTTTTTCGCTGTAGGCATGTTTACCGGCATTGAGAATCTTGAGATCGGTTTCAGCGTGGGCTTTGGGGATGGTGAGATTGATCACCACGCTGATTTCCGGATCTGCCAGCAGCGCATCGATGCTGACCGCGGTGCAACCGTGCTCTTTGGCTTTTGCTTCGGCCGCTGCCGGAAACAGATCAGCGCATGATTTCACGTTCATGAACGAAAAGCGCTTGCAGGCACTAAAATAGGCGTTGGAGATATTTCCGCAGCCGATGATGCCGATTTGGGTAATGGTCATGGACAATCCTTGGGATGAATAGTGGAGAAACGTGAGTCAGGTCGGCTTACAGCGAAGCCCACAACAAACCACGTTCCATGATGATGCGCGCCTCAGGCACGTCGAAATCACTATTCACGTGACCGAGGCAGTTCACGAAGACGCGACCTTTGCCCCAGGTACGTTTCCACACCACTGGCATCACGGTCCCTTTGCGCAACGGATCATGGACTCCATCGAAGGTGGTCGTCGCGAGAACCAGGTTCGAAGGCTCGATGAGCATGTAATATTGCTCTGATTTCATCGTGAAGTCATGCAGCCCGGCCATCAGGGGATCTTCCCAGTTGGTGATGTGCACTTCGTAGTCTTTGATGTTGCCCGGATGACTGACGAATTGGCCACCGGTCATCCACTGATAGTCGACATTGCCGCGGAAAGCGTCCACGATTCCGCCGTGCCACCCGGCCAGACCCACTCCGGCACTGACCGCCTTGTTCAAGCCATTCCATTGTTCGCCGGTGATCGAGCCACACGTGACCGTGTTGACGATCAGCGACAATGAGGCCATCAACGTCTCGTCCAGATAACTGTCGAGAGTCGTCGACTGGATCACCTCGTAGCTTTGGGTACGCAAATAGGCAGCGAACCGGTCAGAAGTCTGCTTGGGTTCGTGGCCGTCCCAGCCGCCGTAAACCATGAGTGCTTTTTTAGCCATGTTGAGTCCTTGTTGCCCGAGGTGGGCGGATGGATGAGCGCGTGCGAAGGTGATCAGGATAAAAGAGGAACGCTGAGAAAAGCTCTGATTGGAAGCGCATTCATCGGCGGCGGGCGATCCTACTGCGGCGCCATGAAAGCAACGGTGGAAGGGCTTTCATTTTGTTGCACGCCGCCTTCCTGATCGCGCCTCTGCGAGTATGGACTTCCGTTTTCGGGTGATCGGCTATCACCCTCCCCCTTCTTTCAACCAGCCGCGCTTCGCCGACGCGGTGGCAAAAAACCCAATGAGGATGAGTCCGTAATGGTCACCGCCGGCATGCGCCGCTATAAAATCCGTACTCCGGAACAGGCCAGGCTGATCGGCCAGGAAAGTCACGAGCCCCTGGATCTGCCGGCAATGTTTGGTGCCTTGCGGCCACTCAGGGTGGAGATCGGCTTTGGCCACGGCGAATTCATCACCGCGATGGCGGCAGCGCATCCGGACGAATCGTTCATCGGAGTCGAACATGATCCGCTGCGGGTGACCAAGACGGCTCATCGCGGCAACAAGGCCGGACTCGACAACATCCAATTGTTCGCTGCCGATGCGCATTCATTCGTGCGTCAGCGCCTGCCGACAGCGTGTGTATCACGCGTATATATCCTCTTTGCCGATCCGTGGCCCAAGCCTGATCACCGTCGCCGACGCTTGGTTTCGCGTGCTTTTCTGCTCGACCTCGCGCGAATCTCTGCCCCGGGCTGCCAATTCATCTTTGCTTCGGATACCCACAATTATGCCATGCAGGTGCTGAGCAATGTCAGTACCTTGCCTGGTTTGTGGGCCAACTCCTACCTCCCTGCAGGGTACCGGATCAATATCCCCACCCGATTTCCGACGTTATTTGAAACCTATAAAAAAGAGGAAGGGTGCTCAATCGCCTATCTTTCTTTCCTGCGCACGAGCCAACCATCGCCACCGCCCTTGACGGTGCCCGGAGATGGCCGACGAAACCGTAAAGTAAACTTGCGGATACCGCGCGCCGAATAATGTCTGGCGATATGCAGCACGCCTGGGCCCGCCAAACCATTACCCGCCTCCTTGAAGGAAGTAGTCTTGGCGTGCGTGCAGTAGTGGTGGCCAATGCTGCCGAACTGCATGAACGGATCGGCGGTGCGATTGCCGAAACCTTGTGGGGCTTGGCTGTGGTCATGCCCGTTGATGAGGCCGCGCCGTACACCGGGCCGCTCAACCAGCAGCCGATCCCGGCGGATGCCGCCGATCTGTTGGCCCAGTTAGTGCCGATCGTCGTTGCCAACGCGAGTGACACCGGACTCAATCTTGGGTTGCTGGCGATCTTGAGTGACCTCTGGCCGCACGTCGCCACCGAGGAGCGTCCGCTCATTCGAGTGCGTTTCCTCAATGGTCTAATGGAGCGCGCCAGCACCCTTGGCAACCGGGGCGAAGTCCCTCGCGAGTCGGTGGTGACCACCGCTGAATTGCGGGTGTGGAATCGCTACATGCCTACCGCCACCGGCGACTCGGGCACGGCTGCTGACCTCCAGCGTATCTTCACCGCCGCTACGGCCCAAGAAGCCTATCACCTGCTTGCCGATCACCTGATTGGCGGCATGGATCCTGGCACGCTGGCCCGAATCCTTGGCACGCTCGCCATGCAGACGGCCGATCAGCGACGCGATCCCGATGGCATGCTGCTGCTGCCACTGGTTGGTGCACTCGCTGCCGAACGCCTGTCCGCAACCTGTCCTCCCGAGCTCTATACCGTGCTGCTCTTCCAATTGGCGCATCAATTGTGGTGGTGCGCCAGTCGCGCTGGGCTGCTGCGGCGAACTGGCAGCGAAGACCAGATAGTTGATTTCACCTTGGAAATCACCAAAGGAAATGCGGTCGGCGTCAGACGCTACGCGCGTGGATTGCGCCTTGATGAAGCCGGCTGGTGGGCAGCGTTGACTCCCGCGGCCTGCGCAGTCGCCGCCCGCGGCCCAGCACACACCCAACGCGCTGTGCTGGCAACCTGGACCCTGGCAATGCGCAGCGGCAACCGGGTGGTGGCACCCGATGACGCCGCAGCCATTGCTGCCATCTTGGCTGATGACGTTCGCTGATTTTTCGCTTTTTTTGATGTGCGACACTGTTCCGCTTGCACGTGATGGGCGATTATTCTACCTCGATGCAATATTAAATTTCGCGAACGCACCAAGTCTGGTCTGTGCACTGCAGACCACCATAAAATAGGGGTCAGAGGCAGGTTTTACGGGGTTTAAAAAGTATCCGAATTTCCCGTACATTTCTTCTATTCTAAAATGGTAAAAATGTTGTTAGCCACGAAGCAGAGGTTCGGATAAAATCCAAGCTATGTGCAGGCTAAATCTCACTCCTCCCATGCAACTTGCACGGGAGGACTGAGATCACTGAAAAAATTAACTGCTTTCAGGTCGATTTAGAAAACCGCTCATTTGGCACGGCTCGAGCTATCTTCGGCGCAGCGTATCTATTGCCTACCCACCACTCCAAAACTCAAATTTCCACGAGTCCACCATGAAGTTCACCATGTCAGCCAACAACATTTCATTTGCCCAGGCGATTGGATTAGCCGGCATTATCACCGTCGCATCGAGCGCCTCCCTTGCGGTCCACGCCGCAGAACATGACCTTCGGATCGTTCCCCAGGTTCTTGCGGGCACTGCCGGGTTTGAGCCGGGTGTTGCCATGGAATGGCGCTCACTCGACATTGGTCACCTCGTCGTCCGTCCTGAAATTTTCCTTAGTGAAGACCATCGGGTCGGCGGCGGCGGGTCGGTTTTATATGAATTTCAGGATGAGATCGGGCTGCCCGCTGGCCAAACCCTGAGTGTCGGGCCCCGTTTGGTCGGACATAACTCAGATGATACCGGCTGGGAATATGATGCCTTTGCCAGCTATGCGTTTTCATTGGGCTATGTTGATCGTCCTTGGCGTCACGCTGTCGGTGCTCTCGGTGCCTTGGGTGTACGGGACGACCGTCGTCACGATGAGGTGAATCTGGGCGCCAGCATTGGTGCATTCTACAGTTTTCGTTTTTGAAATAGTTGCGTTCTTTCCCCCAAACCTTTCTCCAAGGATTTTTTCATGTCTGTCATCAGTGATCCTCGATTCAACCACACCACCCTTTCCACCGATATGGTCGGATGCGAAACGATGCCATCGGCCCGTTTCTCCTGGGCAGCAGTTTTTGCCGGTTTGGCTACCGCCGTCGCAATCAATATTATTCTTGCCGAAGCTTGGATTGGCATCGGATTGATGTTGGTCGATTCTGATTCCCATTCGGGGACGGTCATCATCAGTTCAGCAATCGCCTGGGTGATCTCTGCGTGTATTGCTCTCTTTGCGGGCGGATGGGTCGCAGGCCGTGTAGGTTCAAGCAATGATTGCACGGTTGGCGTATTGCAAGGCGCCGGAGTCTGGGCGACGGGTTCTGTGGTCGGCATCTTGTTGGCCATGAGTGCCGCAGGTGCGTTGGTCAGCGGAAGTGTTCACGTCGTCGGCAAGGGTCTTGAAGCTGCGGGTAAAGCTGCTGGCGGCGGGGCCACGGCTGTGGCTCAGATCGTCGCCCCCAATATTGATGGTATTAAAAAAGAATTGACGGACGCAGTCGGACGTCGCTCAGAGGCAGTGACCTCGGGCTCCACCGCTACCGCTCCCACGGCCGAGCAAACAGCGGCTTTTGACAATCGCCTAGCGAATAGCTCACGTCTCAGTGAATTGATGATGGGACATTTCAGTACGACCGACAAGCGGACTCAGACTGATGCCGAGCGTGCAGAATTGGTCGCTCTTATCGGCAGTGAAGCCGGGATTTCCAAAGAATCCGCGACCAAAGCTCTTGAGCAGTGGGATCGCGTGTGGACGGCCAGTGTCGACAAATGGAAGATGGCAAAGGATGAAGCGATGAATGCGGCCGAGAAAACCCGGAAGGTAACCGCTCAGGCTGCTTGTTGGTCGGTAATTGCGATGGCTCTTGGTGCCCTCGGTGCAATCGGTGGTGGAGCTTATGGGGTAGCCTGTCGCAATAGTCGGTTTGATGGAAAATATTACGGAAAAGTGTCGGATTCAACGGTTCAAAGCGCGCCGTAAGTCCAATAAAATTCTTGTCCTCCAACTGTCGAATAGTCACAGTAGAGAATAAGATTGAATCATGGTGAAGCTCAGGAGCCATTCCGGATAATTCCAGAATGGCTCCTTTATTTTATGGTCCACACGCGATCTATAAAATAAACCCCGGACAATGGTCCGGGGTTTTTATCGGCTGTTTCAGTCTGCCCGGTTGGACAACGGGGCAAAGCAACCTCAGAGGTTTATGCGACGATGTAAACTGTGTGTAGGTGAACCGCCTTCTACCCAGGCCGGTTGTTCGCCGGGTGGGTGAATGAGCGGGTGGCCAAGCGGTTCCCACGTATCAGCATGATTAATCACCACATGGATCAATGCCACATCGGGATCTGTTGCGCCATAGGTGAACCACGAATTAAATAGTGGTCGCCAAATATTTTTAACTCGTTGTGGATCGTCGACCACAGAAGCAATTCCAGACATTGATACGTAGGTTTGCCTACTTTGATGATCAAAGGACACATTGACGAGAGAATGGTGCCGGATGTTTGCCACCAAACGGGATGATCGGGAAGCAATGAAATATAAGTCACCTTCAAACGTCGGCTGGAGAACCACCATCGGTCGGCTATGGAGAGAACCATCGTCGTCGCTCGTCGTCAATGCCGAAAACATGACCCCTTCGATGAGACGACTGATGAGCTGCAATGGCTCAGATCTGATTTCTGTGATCATACGTATCCTTTGTTAGAGAGACAAAACCGTAAAATATTCACAGCACATGGCATTCCATGAAATTATTAAAATTAGTTCTCATATAGACCATTACCACCATCTCTTGAAGTTGAGCACTGCACATTGGTGGCGAAAGCCCCTGAGCCATCATGCAATTTGCAGGGGTGATGGCTAAATTTTTGATCCGATAAAATTTTTAGATATGACAAAGCCCAGAAAGGTAGGGATAAGGTCAATCAATTGGTTGAGCTGCCCTGCCGGATTTGGCACGCAGCTCGCTTAATATTTTACCCATGATTACTCTCGAAGCCGCCAACATCGAGCATCACATGAGTTTGGATGAAACGACCATGCTTCTTTCTCAAGTGGAGACGCCGCTGGGTACTTTTATCGAAGAATCCGAGGATCGTCTAGGTATCGCTCTTGATACACAGCATTCTTCCTTAGACATCGATGAATCCCCGGAACGTTTGTTTGCCAGACACGTCCGGCAGTGCATTGCCCATGTTCCGGTGCCATGCGATCCCGATGAACATGACAGATATTTGCATGTCATTGCAGATCTCGCTCGCGGCGATGGCAATGCAGCTGCCGCACGTCTAGAGCGGCCGCAGGATGGCTTTGGCGGTGCCTATGCGTTGATTTCGTGTTATGCCGCGGCCTTGCAGGTCATTGACGGATTGCACGCAGCGTCGATCGAACTTCCTGGCAGAGACGCATTGCTTCGCTGTATTCGTCATCAGGCGCGGGTTGAACTTTCCCGACTCCCTGCTTACGGCACCGTAGAGTGGATTGTTCCGGCGACTCCTGCAGATCGCACCGCGGCACACGTTGCCTCTCTGATTTTCGCCAGGTTGGGAATTATGTCCCGTCCATGGTTGTGGACGATGGTTCCAGATCATGGCCGATTCACGATCATCGGGGCAACCGCCCGTAAACATCAAGAATCGGATCATCATCGTTGCGAAGGGTGCATGACGTTCACCGATGTAGCGGATCGAATTGCACACTTGTCCTGATCTCCCTGTTCTGCTATTTCGCAAATTGCTCTGTGCACCTAACCCGGTCTTGGGCATCCGCCCAGATCCTTACTCGGAAGATATCATGATTTACTGGTCCGCCGCCTTCTTCGTCATCGCCATCATCGCCGCCATGTTTGGCTTTGGAGGTATTGCCGATGGAGCCACTTCTATCGCCAAAGTTCTCTTTTTCCTCTTCCTCGTGTTGTTCGTTTTGTCTCTGTTGACCGGATTGTTTCGCCGGGGCGGACGTGGCGCCTAGAAGTCATTTGATCAACTAAATTAAGTTGATTAATATTTAGGTAATAATGTGTTAATAGAGTCCGGATGGCGTAGCCATCCGGACTCTATTGTATGGTATTCCCCGAGACAAATTCGTGTCGATGCAGGATCACTTATCAGCGGAAGAATTGACGGAGAATATTGAAGACGCTTTGAGCATCTGGCGCTGTCAACAGACCAGACACCGTATCTTCATCTTGAAGCACGGCGGCGATTTCGCGATGGACTTGGTGATAGAGACGATCGTCGTACGGCGGAGCGGCCATGAGGAAGAAAAGGCGCACCGGTTCACCGTCAGGTTGTCCATAAAAAAGTCCGTCCCCTTCAGCGCGGGCCAAACCCATCACAAACCCCCTGGCTTGCATGGTCCTTATATGAGGAATGGCCAGACCATTGCCGATCGCAGTCGAAGCATTGTGTTCACGATGCTCAAGATCCCGCAGCAATTTGGTGGGATTGATGATTTCTTCGGCCCGTGCCAAGACCTCAGCAAGCTCTGCCATCACCAGATTTTTCTCCTTTGCTTGGCGCTTGGTGACCTGAACTGCGGATTCGTCCTCTACGGCAGGAATAGGCTGAGTGATCAACGGCAATTGGATGCACGCCGGCTTGAGAAAACGCAGGACATTCACAGGAATTATTTCCCCCCGCCGAGGGATCCGAGAGAGAATAATTGAGGATCCCCCCAAAGATTGTTTTTGCCAACCCAACGTGTGCCGGGGCGACCTTCGGCATCGAACTCGATATAGATGATACGAGCATCGTTATGTCCGGCCACTTGCTCTGAGGTGACATCCTGACCAGGCGGAGGTAGTTCAATACCCGGTTTCAAACGATTTATTTCAGCATTGCGGGCAGGCGTATCGCCGCTGGCCAAACGACCATGCAAAGTGATTTTTGCCACTCTCAAATTGGTTAAAGAACCACCGACAAGATCCGCAGCCACCAGCAATTCGAGGTGATCGGCCCAACCGCGGTATGGTGCCCATCCATCAGGAAGCTTGAGGAGACCTTGAAATTCCCCTGAATCTGGCAGTTCAATGTGATAGTGTGCCTGACCCCTGGGAGTGGTGCCATCAATGATTCGGCGTAAATTCACCGACGAGGGCGTGAACAGACCGCGAAAACCGATCGTCAAGGACGTCGCCTGTCGCGTATCGAGGATGACTCGATTGTTGGCCGGACCTGCGGTTCCGGGAAGCAGATCACCATCGCTGGGAATACTTGCGGATTCACCCGGGATCGCCGCGTACCGCAGAGAGACATTGTCGCAGGTCAACAGGATGCCGTCATAGCGCGCCTCAATACCACCTGTTGCCGTCGAAGGTCGGGAAGGGTCGGTAGAATAGGTCGCTTCGCCACCAGAGCGAAAAAAGGGTGTTCCATTAGGTGGCAGCAGTGGCTGAGATTCTACGGCCGACAGATCCGCGCAGCACGTGACGATAAGAGCGGCCATCGATAACGTTCGCAAACGTGCGCATGTCCTACGCAGCTGCGCAAGCACGATCGGTAACCCGCGCTGGAGAGAATTGGACTGGGTGCGCATGCCTAGATCACACGTCATTGGCGACCTATGACAATGCCGGGATTAGGCTGAGGCGGCTTTCGTTCGAATATTTGGCAGCCTCACCTGCCTTTTGCTCTGAAATCAGCCCTCGGGTGCTGGTGGCAGATCGACCACTCTTTGTTTCAGAAGTCTTCCGACTTTGAATTTGACGACTCGGCGGCGGCGAACTGGAACTTTTTCAAGGGTTTTTGGGTTGAGCGCTGTACGGGCCTTGCGGGTGACCGTTTCAAACACTCCGAAGTCGCGGAATTCAAGGCGATGGCCAGCCGATAGTTCAATCACTATCTCATCTAAAAATGCCTGAATGACCGCCAATGCCTGAATTTGGCCGATGTTCAGCTTCACAGCTATACGTTCCGCGATCTCACGCTTGGTGATCGTTTCATTCGGATCATCCAGGTGGTCGGTCTCATTCTGGTCAGTCATGGCGGCTCCTCAGCAGCGGCAAAAGCGGCACGTTAAAAACTAGCGAAAGCGGCACGTTCATAGCATCTGCAACATCTTGGGTTGGAGAGCTGTGGATATGTACCCAATATTTTGCTGAGTGGCAAGTCGAACTCGTCAATACGGCTCAAAGATCTTGATTCGCTCTCAATGAGCGATCTAAAATGATCTTGGCTCAACGTGAATTTTCAGGTTTACCGTTGCAAAGGTAGCATAACGGTGCGAATTCGCCTTTGCACGACCGAAAAAAAATCCGTCCGGTCGTGCAAAGCTTGTGACGTAGTCGAGTTATGCGATTCCCAAAATGCGATGAAGTTGTTTTTTGTCAGCCCCACCAGCAGCAAAGTCATCAAATGCTTTGCTTGCCGGGGTGATTAGATGCTTGGCGATAAACGGCGCGCCTTCGACGGCACCTTGGACTGGGTCCTTCAAGCAGCATTCCCATTCCAATACCGCCCAGCCAGTAAAGCCGTATTGCGTCAACTGCGAAAAGATTCGCGAAAAATCGGTCTGGCCGTCACCAAGCGAGCGGAAACGCCCGGCACGGTCTTTCCATGGCTGATAGCCGCCATAGGCACCGACGCGGCCATCAGGGCGGAATTCGGCATCTTTGACGTGAAAACATTTGATGCGATCGTGGTAATGATCGATGTAGGCGCTGTAATCCATACCTTGAAGAACGAGATGTGATGGGTCGTAGAGGATATTCGCGCGTTTATGGCCTTTGAGGGCGGCGAGCATTAGTTCAAGCGAGGCGCCGTCGTGGACGTCTTCACCCGGATGGACTTCCCAGGCCACATCCACTCCACAGGCATCAGCGTGATCTAAGATCGGTGTCCAACGCCGGGCAAGTTCGGCGAAGCCCTCTTCGACCAAGCCAGCGGGGCGCTGCGGCCAAGGGTACATGGTGTGCCACAGCAAGGCCCCGGTAAATGACGGCATGGCGGTCAGGCCAAGGTTCTTTGATGCCGTTAGACACAGCTTGACCTGTTCGACCGCCCACGCGGTACGCGCCTTGGGTTTGCCGCGCACCGATTCGGGGGCGAAGGCATCGAATTGCTCGTCAAAAGCTGGATGCACCGCAACTAATTGGCCCTGCAGATGGGTCGACAGCTCGGTGATCGCAACGCCGTTTGCGGCGGCGACCCCCTTCAATTCATCGCAATAAGCTTTCGATTCGGCGGCTTTCTTGAGGTCCATGGCTCGGCCGTCCCACGACGGCACCTGCACCCCTTTATAACCAAGAGACCCAGCCCATTTGGTGATGGAAGACCATGAATTGAAAGGTGCTTCATTGCCCATGAATTGGGCGAGGAAAATACCTGGGCCCTTCATTCCGGGGGTCGGAGATTGAGAGATTTTTGCTTTAGCCATTGGGGGTGCCTTGATTTATGGAACAGGAGATGAGGAGAAAATGAGTATTGATTGAGACGGCAAGAGCCGGGACATCTCTTCTCGTAAGAGTCAAAGTCCGGCGTTTTTGCTGGTGGTTTTTCTGGATCCCTTGAGCACGTGACCAGTGCCGGGCTGAGAGTGTTCAACGGTGATCCACTTGTGTTTCTTGACTGAATCGATTGCCGCGTCGAGCACTTCCTCGGCGGCAACGCCGTCGGCGAAATTCGGCCGGAATTCTTTTTTTGCCTTGAGTGCCACCAGGAAATCGGCGAGCGTGTTGATGAAGGTATGCTCGTAACCGATGATGTGGCCATCAGGCCAATAGTTCCCGGCATACGCATGCGCTCCGCCATTCATGCACATGATCGTGCGGAATCCCTGAACCCGGGCCTCGTCCGTACTGTCGAAGAACTCCAGCTCGTTCATCCGCTCGAAATTCCACACCAGGGATCCCTTGGTGCCGTTGATTTCGATGCGGTTGTAGTTTTTGCGACCAAGCGCTGAGCGCGTCGCCTCATAGCTGGCGACCGCGCCATTCGATAGCTTGGCCAAAAACAGGAACGCGTCATCGACGTCGACCGTACCGGTGCCCTTGCCATCGGGATTCTTTCGGGTCTTGATGAACGTCTCGGACATGCCGCAGACCTCGGAGAATTCGAGGCCGGTCATGAATCGGGTCATGTCGATGAGGTGCGCGTTGAGATCGCCGTGCGCGCCCGAGCCGCAGGTCTTCACGTTCATCCGCCACGTATACGGGCAGGCATCATCGATCAGCCAGTCTTGCAGATACACCGCCCGGACGTGACGAATCTCGCCGATTTTGCCGTCGGCGATCAACTGTGCGGCAGTGGTGGCGGCGGGCGCGCGGCGGTAATTGTGCCAAATGAGATTCGGCACCCCGGCCTTCTTGGCGGCGGTGGCCATCGTCCGCGCCTCTTTGGTGGTCATCGCCAGCGGCTTTTCGCACAGCACGATCTTGCCTGCTTTGATCGCCCTCATGGCCAGATCAAAGTGGCTGTCGTTGGGCGTACCGATGTCGACGATATCGATGTCCGGGCGATTGATCACCGCCTCGGCGTCGGTTGAGGTTTCCTCCCAGCCGAGCTCTTCAGCCGCCTTTTTGACCGCCGCATCCGTGCGCCCGACCAGCACCTTGCGCTTGAGGGAATACGGCGAGTCCGGAAAGAAATGTCCGACTTGGCGATACGCATTCGAATGGGCACGACCCATGAAAGCGTAACCGATCAGGGCGACGTTGAGAACAGGCTTGGCGGCCATGGAATTTCCTCGGGCAGAAGGGTATTTCAGACGCTGGGCACCCTGCCATGGAAGCGCTTTCTCGCAACTCTTTGTGCAGGGGTTTCACCCCTACGGCCTTTGGCCTACCCCCGGGCGTTGTCGTGGCTCGTTTTTCGCCGGGGCGGCGAAAAACGTGGCGGCATCGGCGTTGCCGATTTTATGCCGCCAGCGCCACTCGGTGCCCGAATTGCACTTGGCCTTCGGCCTACCTTTGGCCTTCGGCCTTTAATTGGCCTTTGATTAACATTATGGTGGGGACGGTCGCAATTCGTTAGTGGTACGGCAAAACATTCGTGAAATGGAGGGCGGCGACGGTGACTATGGCGATGCACATTACTATTTGAGAGTAAAGTTCGATTGAGATGAGGTGGCGAGATTTCGGACTGAAGTCGACGATCACTGTACAGAGTGCGTAGGTGATGGCGCCTATGCCGCCTATGCCGACGATTAGGAGGATTAAACTGAAAAGAGTTAGGTTGAAGCCGGTAAAATGTACGGTGCGGCTGAGAGAATTCCTTGGTTAGCTCTCGCCTTGGATGGAAATTGTGGCTTGGTAGACGTAATATGTCCCAACAAACATGCCAACAGGGGATGACCGATCAGGCGCAGCGTCTGAAATTTCAAAGCGATGAATCGGCGTGGACCTTGAGATCTGAATGATCGAGGTGTTTACTTCCGCTTGCGGCCGCCATGGGGCATCGAGTGATGATTCCGGCGGTTATCGACGGATCTCGGTGATCACTGCGGCGGCGGCTTCGACGCGGGCGTCGGCGGTCAGGACGCAGACGCCGGACAGGCGGGTGCGCCAGGCGGCGAGAAAGCGCATGACGCCGCGGACGTCTTCGTGCGGATCATTCAACAGGCGGCGTTTGAGGGCGTCGGGGACGGATAGCGCGGGCAGTTCGTTGTCGAGTTCGTCGGCGGTGGCGGCGTCGGGCAACAGCAGGACTTCAGCGAGCAGCGGCACGGTGATATCGTGCATGGCTTCGATCACGGCGCGGAAGACCGCGGGCTGATAGACCGGCTGCAAAGTCAGGAAATCTGCGCCGGCGGCGACGTAGGCCTGGGGTGCTTTGTCAGCGGCGGGAACCCTGACGCCGACCGCAAATGCGGTCGGTTCTTGGTGATTGCCTGCCCGGTTGCGACCGCGATTGAGGGTCGCGACCAGCCAAAGCAGCCGCAT
This sequence comes from Planctomycetales bacterium, assembly GCA_025362255.1. Taxonomy (GTDB): domain Bacteria; phylum Planctomycetota; class UBA11346; order UBA11346; family UBA11346; genus CAIUVD01. The sequence goes on along the minus strand of JANYGY010000198.1, from coordinate 86 downwards.
CGGGTCAACGCCGGCCGCGACATCGCCACCGCCGACGAAAACGCCGGCGTCGATCAGCACCGTGCGGATGCCGAGCAGATGCGCGG